>NZ_CAWURG010000014.1:0-176627 GCF_963924895.1 uncultured Sphaerotilus sp. | reverse complement strand
CACGAGGTCCGCCGTCTCCAGCGCCGCCACCTGTGCCGTCGTCAGCGCCGCGATCTGCGTGCTGGTGAGTGCGCCCACCTGGGCCGTGTTCAGCGCCACGATGTCGGCGGTGTTCAGCGCCCGGATGGCCGCGGTGCCCAGCGCCACCAGGTCACGGGTCTCGAGTGCGAGGATCTGCGCGGTGCCGAGTGCGGCGATCTGCGTCGTCGTGAAGGCCGCCACCTGCGCGCTGGTCAGCGCGGCGATGTCGGCCGTCTCCAGTGCGCGGACCGCGGCGGTGCCGAGCGCGACGAGGTCCCGCGTCTCGATCACCCCGATCTGCGCCGTCGTCAGCGCGGCGATCTGCGCCGTGCCGAAGGCTGCCAGCTGGCTGCTGCCCAGCGCCACGAGGTCCGCCGTCTCCAGCGCCGCCACCTGTGCCGTCGTCAGCGCCGCGATCTGCGTGCTGGTGAGTGCGCCCACCTGGGCCGTGTTCAGCGCCTGAAGCTGTGCAGTAGACAAGGCCCGCAAACCCGTCGTGGTGAAGGCAGCAACGTTGCTGGTAGACAGAACCGCCAGGTCCGCTGTCTGCAGAGCTGCAATCTGACTGGTGGTCAGTGCAGCGATCTGGGCGGTGCTGGCACTCGCCCATTCAGCCGTTGACAACGCAGCGATCGTCGCGGCCGACAGCCCGGCAAATGTTGCTGTGGAAGTGATGGATGTGACGGTCGACATGGTGCGGAGCCTTGGTAAGTGTGCCGAGGTGGAAGCTGACGTCATGACCCACATCACCGCTTCCTCTAGTGCCGGTATCGACACCCCCCCCCGGAACTGAAGCCCCTGCGCAACCACTCCACCTGCCCCCGCCGGAACACAGCGGTGGGTCGTCGCCCTCTACCGCATGGACCGAAGGCGCACCCTACGAAAGAACAGGCCAAGCACAACAATTTTCATAATTTTCACTTGCGGATCACGAAATCTTCATTCAGAGAATTGGCTCGATCCGGAATCGAATACCAGAACAGATCTGGCCCGGCGTCCGTCAAACCCTCGTCCGATAGCAAAATATGTGAAACTTTTGCGCCATTCGGCAGTTAGCAGTCGATGGCTCACCGCCTGAAACTCAGTCGTGAACGCCTGCCGTGCAGACTTAACGTGACCACTGGGAATGAACACCGCCCCTGCGTTCCGGGGAAGCGATTCGCCTGTTTGAACCGCTAAACTGCGGCCGGATTTACCCGTTTATCACCTCTTTCATAGCGAGCGCCGACCGCATAGCAAATCGGTATCGGCCATCCGCTCGCCTTCGGAGTATGCAAGTCATGACCCTGTCCCTGTTCAGTCACACCGCCCGTATGCGCACCTCCCTTGTCCTGGGTGTGATCGCCACTGCGTCTCTGCTTGCTGCCTGCGGGGGCGGTGACGGTGACAAGAAGGGCTCCAGCCAGGTGGCTGCAAAGGTGAACTCCGGCGAGATCTCGGTTCACCAGGTCAACTTCGTCCTGCAACGCCAGCAGGGCCTCAAGCCCGAACAGGCACAAGCCGTCAGCCGTCGCGTGCTGGAAGGCCTCGTGGACCAGGAACTGGCGGTCCAGCAGGCCGTCGAGCAGAAGCTCGACCGTGATCCGCGCATCGTCTCCACCATCGAGGCCGCCCGCCGCGACATCCTGGCACGCGCCTATGCCGACCGCGTTGCCGATGCGGCAGCAGCCCCGACCGCCGAGGACATCAAGGCCTACTACGACAGCAAGCCTGCGCTGTTCTCCAAGCGCCGCATCTACGGCCTGCAGGAGTTCAACATCGAAGCCAACGCCGACCAGAAGGCCGCGCTGAAGACCAAGATTTCCTCGTTGCGCAGCGCAGAGGAACTCGCCGGCGCGCTCAAGGCCGCCAACATCCGCTTCGTGGCCCGCAGCGTCTCCCAGGCGCCGGAAAACATCCCGATGGGCTTCCTGGATGAATTGGCCAAGATCGGCGAGGGTCAATGGGTTGTCGTGGCGACCCCCACCGGTTTGAATGCTGCGCTGGTCGCATCTGCCAAATCTGCACCCGTCACCGAAGAAGCTGCCAAGAAAGCCATCGAGCAGTTCCTCCTGAGCGATCGCAAGCGCAAACTGGTCGCTGACAGCATCAAGCAGCTGCGCGGATCTGCCAAGATCGAGTACGTCGGCCAGTTTGCAACGGCTGCCTCGGCGGCTGGCGATGCCGCCGCCGAAGCACCCACCGTGGCTCCGACGCCTCCGGCCAGCGCTTCCGATGCGCTGGACGCCACCGCTCTCCAAAAAGGTCTTTCAGGTCTGAAATAACCCATGATGCTCACGACACACACCACCTCGTTCTCGTCCACACGTTTGTTCCAGCGTGTGCTGCTTGCTTTTCTGACTCTGCTGGCACCCGTTCTGTCCTGGGCGCAGGTGTCCGACGCCCAACGTGACTACGTGCTCGGCGCGGGCGACGTGATCCGCGTGAGCGTCTACCAGAATGCCGATCTGACCCTGGAGACCCGCGTGGCTGAGAGCGGCAGCATCAGCTTTCCGCTGCTGGGTCAGATCCGGCTGGGCGGCCTGACCGTCCCGAAGGCCGAGAAGGTCATCGCCGACGGCCTGCGCAATGGCAATTTCGTCCGCCAGCCGCAAGTGAGCATCCTCGTGACGCAGGTGCGTGGCAACCAGGCCTCCGTGCTTGGCGTGGTCAACCGCCCCGGCCGCTACCCGATCGAGCAGACCGGCATGCGCCTGAGCGAGCTGCTGGCCATGGCCGGTGGCATTGCCCAGGGCGGCAGCGATCTGGTGACGCTGATCGGTGTGCGCGACAGCCGTCCGCTGCGGGTCGTGATCGACCTTCCGAACCTGTTCACGGCGTCGGCCAAGACCAATGACCCGGTGATCGTCAACGGGGACACCGTCTACGTCGATCGCATGCCGATGGTCTACATCTACGGCGAAGTCCAGCGCCCGGGTGCCATGCGCCTCGAACGCGACATGACGGTCATCCAGGCCCTCGCCACGGGCGGCGGTCTGAACCAGCGCGGCACGGAAAAGGGCCTGCGCGTCCATCGCCGCAATGCCGACGGCAAGGTCGAGATCATGCAGCCCGGCATGAACGATCCCATGAAGGACGGCGACGTGATCTACGTGCGAGAGAGTCTGTTCTGAGTGGCCTGTGTCGACTTGCTGACAGCCAGTTTAAGAGCGGCTAACACAACCTGCGCAGAGTGCGCAGGCAGATGATGGAGCAGGCCAGGGACAAAAGCGCCACATGAGTCGTGATACTGCGCTCGAAGCGGACCCTGAGCCTGCCGAAGGCCGCCAGCCACGCATGCGTGCGTTCGACCACCCAGCGATGACGGCCAAGACGCTCCTTGCTCTCGATGCCCTTGCGGGCGATGCGCACCCGGATGCCCCGCTGCCGCAGATGCTGGCGGCAGCGTTTGCAGTCGTAGGCTTTGTCCGCATGGAGCTTGTCGGGCCAGCGCCTGGGCCTGCCGGACTTGCCCTTGATCGCTGGCAGCGCATCGATCATCTCCTCGAAGACCACCGAGTCATGCCGGTTCGCGCCCGTGACGCAGAACATCACCGGCGTGCCGTTGGCGTCGGTCAGCACATGGCGCTTGGAGCCGAGTTTGCCCCTGTCGGTCGGGTTCGGCCCGGTGTGCGGACCCCCCGGGGGCTGGCTACGCTGGAGCCATCGATGCACATGCGGCTGTAGTCCAGGGCGTCGTTGCGCCTGAGATGCTCCAGCAGCACCATGTGCAGCCCGTGCCACACGCCCGTCTCGTGCCACTGCTGCAACCTTCGCCAGCACGTCATCCCGCTGCCCCAGCCCAGCGCCTGCGGCAGCTCTTCCCATGGGATGCCTGTTCGCAGGACGAACACGATGCCGTTGAGCGCAAGTTCATCGTCAATGCGGGGTCGTCCCCCACGGGGATTGGCCGGCTTCGGGGCCGGCAGCAGCGGGCGTATGTGCGCCCACAGCTCCGCACTGATCTCTTGCTGTTTCATCCTCGTAGCATCGCGCAGTCTTGGGCGGGCGGGTGTTCGGTTTTGTTAGCCGCTCTAAGGCTTTGCGCAGGCCGGCGGCACCTCATCGAACAGGGCGGGGGACAGTGTGCTGTCGCCAAACTGGTTGTCCGCGTCGTCCACGTCTGCACAACGCTGCGGGCCGTGTCGGTAGCCTGGCACGGTATCACCATGCGGCTCGCCCCAGTTCCAAAGACGCGCAATCCCGCGATTGCCCGCTAGGCGTATAGATCCACACGGAGACAGCGCGCGCACGAAATACGCCAGATGAGTCAGGGTCTGGGCACTTTCACCTCGGTTATCGACTTTGTTGTCGAGCACCGTGATGTGGTGACCGCCAGCAACGCCGATGCCAGAATTGGCGACGCGGACCACAGTGTTGCCACGCACCACCTGCCAGCTCCCACCCTTGTCACCTATCGTGATCCCTCCGCCGGTCCGTGAACTTCCTCCGCGCATCCGGTTAAACTCGACTAGGATCGGATTGCCGGGGGTGCCGTGCGAGTTGTACAAGCTAATGTGATCTTCGTAGGCGGAAGGCCAGCCAGGAACGGACGCATCGGAGACATTGCAGCGGATGCGTGATGCACCCTGCCCACCTGCGACACCGTTGAACTGCACGGCTTGGCCACTCCAAAGTGGTCCGCGGATACCGAAAAAGCGGTTCCTCTCGATCGTCAGAGGATGTGCGGCTTGGTAGGCCTTAACCCCGGTCGAAACGCCGTGGATGACATTGCCCGACACCGTGATGTTGTGCGCCCCCTCTAGGATCAGCACACCATAGTCATTGACATGGTCCTGCCCGCATGGTCCGATCCGCGCGTTGCGGATCACCACATCCTGCACGCCTGCGCGGACCACGATGCACGGGCCCCGTGCAGTCCGGATCCAAACATTCTCGATGACTGTACCCGACATGGGCTCTAGCCGTCCGTGGATCTGCTTCTCGGGCAAACCAGTCTCCACGGCGGGCTGGGCCACCGCCACGCCTGCCCCCCAGTATGGCAAGGCCAGCAGCCACCATAGAGGCGACTCCTTGTGGAAAAACGTCATTGAGCACCGCATGACAGTCATGGCACACCAGGGATCAGGTTGACCGCAACCGGCGCTCCAGCAGGACATCGGCCAGTGTGGTCCGCGCGGTCGGTCGCACAGAATCCACCTTGACCCAGCGTTGCGCCTGGTTCGAGTAGGCGATGACCGGAGCCTGCTTCCAGCGCAGCATGCGCACCAGATGCCGCATTGCCTCGCCACGGCGATTGAGCATGCGCCAAGCTGCAGCCGCACACGGCAGCCCAGCAGTCACACGATCGACCTCGTCATCGTAATGGTAGCGCCCGACAGACGAACGCTGCTCACCTGGGCGCTGCCGAAAAGCGGCCAGAGGCGTTGCAACCGACACCAGATCGGCATGCTCCGCGAAACGCCGCCACAAATCGAAATCGGCGGCGTACTTCAACGACAGATCAAGCCCACCGACCCGTTCCCACAAGCTGCGTCGCCAGAACATACTCTCCTGTTGCAGGAAGCCAGACAGGGATTCGCGGTACCAACCGCTGGCAATGTCGCTGCGCGGATAGCCGGGCGCCTGGACCCCCGCCACACGGGTGCATTGCCCCTGACGATTCAGATAGGCCGGCGCTCCGATGATCCAGTCCACTTCAGGAAACTGGGCAAAGACCTCCCCGACAACTGCCAGGGTCCAGGGCAGATAGATGTCATCCGCATTCAGCCAAGCGCAGACTTCTCCGGAGGCCATCGACATTCCTTTCTGAATGGCGTGGTACTGGCCCTCATCACGCTCGCTGGAGAAATGAGACAAACCCGACGCATAACGCCGGATGATATCGAGCGTGCCGTCTTGGGACCCGCCATCCAGCAGCACGTAGTCGAGCGCGGGATAGTCCTGCTGGAGCACGGACCGCAGCGTGGCCTCGATGTAGGCATCGGCGTTGTAGCAGGTCGTGACCAGGGAAATTATCGGTAGCGTCATCCTCGTCCTCGTCAAGTTCGCGCCAGTGCCTGAACATGCACAGCATCCTGCATGCGTCCAATGTGCCGCCAGTCATACCGGCGCTCGGCCAGTGCGCGGGCTTGCAGGCTGATGGCGCGAAGGCGCCCGATATCGGTCAGCAGAGCATGCACGGCATCGGCAAAGGCTTGGTCGGTGTCGGCCAGTAGAGCATTGACGCCATCAAGCAGGTCAATCCCCTCGGCTCCAACGGAAGTCGATACCACCGGGATACCGAGCCCCATCGCCTCCAGAATTTTGAGCCGTGTACCCCCTCCCGAACGCAAGGGCACGATCGCGACCGTTGCCTCGCGGTAGAAGGGCACCACTTCGTCTACCTTGCCCGTGACAAACACGTGTCGGCCATCGTGCCGTGCCCGGAGTTGCGCCGAGGGCTGGCGGCCCACCATCCAGATTTTCAGGTCCGGTAGGCGCGTGCGCAGCAACGGCAGGATGGCATCGAGAAAATGGAGCGCGCCGTCATTGTTGGCCTCCGAGTCCATCGACGCGACGAACACCACCGCCTGGTGCCCGATCTCGGGCAACTGGTGCGCCAATGCCTCACAGTCCACGCCATTGGGGACCACGTCCACTGGCACCTCGGGCACATCACGGCGCAGGATCTGCGCATCGACATCCGACATCACCATCGCACGATGGAAACGGCGCACTGACGCCAACTCCCACCGACGGAACCGCACCTGATTGAGTTGGTGATACCACTTGCGCACCCCGAAAGGCGTATTGCGAATGATGCGTTCATTGCGCACGTAGTCAATGTTGTGCATTGTGACGACTCGCGCCGGATCATTCGAAAAGGTCAGGTGGTCGAGATAGATGGCGAGCGAGGAGTGTTCAATCTGAACCACATCGAAAGACCGGTCAGCAACCAGTCGACGCAAGGCGTCACGAATCGCAGGGAAGTAGACGGTGCACAATGAAATCGGATAGTGGGATAGTAAAAACGGTGCCACCCAGCGCAGACGCTCCAGGTGCCCGTTCGGCGGCGCGATGCGCACACCCACCACCTCGATACCCAGGGCGCGCAGAGACTGCAGCGCATCTTCCTCTTCCTGGTGCATGACCCGGCACACCAGCGTGACACGGTGGCTTAGAGACATCACCCGCAGCAGATGGAACACGCGGAGTTTTTCGCCGTCGTTGGCGGGAACAGGACACGTCCTGGCAATGAGCAATATATTCACGGAGACACCGATGGGAGAAAAACCAAAGCGCTCAGATGCGCACCGGACTGCAGGAAATCATCGCCACACTCCAGGCAATGCGCCACCGTCCCTTGACCAGCGCTACCAGTGCATCCCGCAGGACATGGCGGCGCGCCCTCCCGAGTTGGGCAGGATAGAACCGCTTGATGAATCGCAAGCGGTTGCGAGCCAGCAACCGGGAGGACAACACGGAGCGGGAATTGGTTCCCGCAGACGCCCCCTCCTTGTGAAAGACCATGCTGTCCTTGGCCAGCGCCATGCTGAAGGCGGGTGTGGAACGCCGTGCACGCTCGGCCCAGTCGATTTCCTCGTAATAGAGGAAGTAATCTTCCTGCATCAGTCCGACCGTCTCCAGAAACTCGCGCGTTACCAGCAGCGACGCCCCTGTGATGTAGGCCAGTTCCCGCTCGGTCTGCTGCTGGATCGAAGCATCGAGTTCCGCAAAACGTGTACCTTCTCCAACGTGCATGGTCGCCGTGCGCTGCAGGTCTAACCGTCCGCCGCCAAGGGCCTGGACCACTTCAGGTCGGTGGTAGTAACGCAAGACCGAACCAACCATGCCAACACCTGGGCGAGTTCGTGCTTCGTTCACAAGCATCTGCAAAGCTTGTGGTGCCACCACGGTGTCATTGTTGAGCAGCCACACAGACCGGGCTGCGGGCTGCGTCAGAATGAAACGCAATCCCACGTTGCAACCGCCAGCGAAGCCGAGATTGGCCCCTGTCGGCAGCAGGAACAGATCGGCATCAGGCTGGTCACAGTCGAAACCGCCTCCATCCACGAGACGCACCTCGGCAAGGCGCAGTGCGGAAGCCACGGGCGAGGCCGCGTGAGAAACAGTCTCACCCATCCCGGCACCAGTCTCCACCGCCCACCAGGCGGGAAGCCTGCTGATCTCGTCACCGCGGGCCCAAGCGCGGATGTGGTCGAGCGAGCCGTCGTGGGAATGGTTGTCGCAGACCACGATTTTCGGCTTCTCGCCGACGAGACGCACGAGACTTTCCAGACACTCGCAGGTGTCACGCCAGCCGTTCCAGTTCAGAAGAAGGACGTAGTTCATCGAGCACTGACGGGATGGATTCCAGAACGCGAGACATTTTTTGCGCGTAGGTCGGACATAACACCAGACGCGGCCAGCTTGTCCAGACGGCTCGCGACGGCCAGAATTCCGATCATCAGTGCAAAATAGGTGACTCCAGCTGGCGCAAGCCATTCAGGCTGTGTCATGGATGTGATCAACGGAACCGTGAAGCTTGCAACAACGGTCGCTGCAAGCCGCTTGCATCCCGGATGCACTGCACGATGGGAAAGATCCCATCCCATGTAAAGCGTCTGAGCACCAATCCACAACACGGCCAGCAATCCCAACAATCCCATCTTCAACCAGACGCCAAGAAAGGAGTTATGTATGTAGCGCATCAGTCCAAAATCGGCATCAGTTCCATTTAATCGTTCTAATGGCTTGTAAGCCACACCAAACCCGATGCCGATCACCGGACTGCGGGACAGACTGACCCACGCATAATTTGCCTCATTCAGGCGCCAGCCCAGTGATGAATTGGGATCCCCTTCCTTGGTGGTACTGATTACGCGGTCGATTGCGACTTCGATGATGCGCGGCTTGACAGTCGCCAGCGCGCCAACAGTCGAAACAGACAACACCACTGTCAATACCGACACGGTAAAGACTCCCTTGCCGCGAAAGGTCATCCAGCCGAGCAAGATCGCACCCATGAGCATTGAGATCCAGATTCCCCGACCAAAACTCACGACGATGGCACCGGCCATCACCAGCACAAGCGGGACGACAATCCAGCGCGAAATAGACCGGAAGGCAGCACCGACCGTCGCGATGAACACCGAAAAGATGATCCAGTATATGGCTCCACCTGCTGTGCTGCGCGTGACATCCGAGTAGGATTCCGTCAGCGTATTAAGATTTTCAACACGGGCCGTGCTCAGTATTTTTATGTTGAAGAAAAACTGCAGCAAAACGGCCACGGAGATCAGGAAGGAAACAATCAATATTCCGACAATAAATCTCTTCAGCGCTTTGGCATCCTGTATTAGCACAACCGACATCGGGGCCAACAGCCAATACCCTTGGATACGGACCTCCTGCAGCAGGTCTCGCATCTGGGCGCCTGAATAAACCAGCCCCACCACACTACCGATAAAGGCACACAGCAAGATCGCATAAACAGGCTGCAACCACCGGACCGACAACAAGCCGCGCTCCCGAACACGAAAAGCCCCGATCACCGTCAACAAAACCATGACAATCTCATGCGCCTGCAATTTACCCGGCCCGGCGCTGATGGAGGGAGTCATGGCTTCCGGAAGCAATCCAGACACAAGCACGACAACTAGCACCAGACCCATTTCCGGAAATAGTGCCGACACCAACAGGCCGATCGGCAGGATCAGCAGAGCAACCACAAACCACCACGGCAGCACAACAGCCATCAACCCGAACAGGACGGACACCACCACCGCTACACTGTTCAGGAGCAGCGATCGGCCATCCGGTCTGCGGAATGCGATCATGAATATCTCCAGGTCATTGGTCTCGACTCAACTCAGGAAGCAAAATTCCTGCAAAAAACATCCTGCAGGGTTTGCACATAGCGGTTCAATCGCTGTTGAGCCAACTGATTGCCACGGTCAATGTCACCCTGCACCTGCGCACGCCGCGAAAACACATCCATGATCGTTCCGAACGCATCTTCTGTCGTACTGGACCGACCATCCACCACATGTTCATACCCCAGAGACGAAAACAATCCGTTGAATTTTCGACTGTACGCGACGGGCACCACGGGAACGCCACTCGAAAAAGCAGCAATGCATGCATGCATACGCGCTCCCGTCATGAAATCCAGCGTCGAAATGAAGCTCTTAGCCTGCCCTGGAGAGGTGAAGTCAGGCGCCCTACGAACCTCTGGAAACTCTTTGGCAAGTACTTCGATGGCAACCCGATCGTCATCGCGCGGCAGTTGATCGGGCACGACATGTGCAATCAACCAGACCCGATAGCGGGCATCCAGCGACCATGCAGCCAGCAACTTCCTCACCAGCGAAGGATAATCAATCGTCAAGCCAAACTGATTTTTTCCTGTATAACCACCAGAAAAAAGCAGCCCAGACACGTTCAGTCCAATATTGATTCGGCCGAGCTCCGGGGCAACTCCCCTAGAGTAGGGCAAGGAAAATGCAACATCAATGACTTCCTCGACATTATCGAGCAGTCCAAGTGACCGCATATACTCGGCAGAAAGTCCATCGCGTACAAACACCTTCTCACACCGCTTCATCACTGAACGGGCGATCCATCTGGAATACCAATGATCAAACGGGCCGATGGTCTGCGGACTCAACACCAGTCGCCTGCCCTGCCCCAAGACGATGAGCTTGCTGGCGATCAAGAATATAAACCGCTGCAATCCGTAGATATCGGTAAAGCTGTCGCCCTCGCCAATATCAAGCACAACATCGCACTCGGATATCTTGGCCGGGTAATCAGAACGCCCCAGCACCAGTTGCTTGAGCGACAAGCGCGCCGCGATGCTGATCTCGGCTCCTTCAGGAACGTAGGACAGGCGCCCCTCGGTCCCGAAAATCACAAACTTTATCTCGCAGTCAATGGCATGTGCCGCACGGCGACACAGCGCGATCTGCGACTCAGTCAACGCACCGACGCCAAGGTTATCCGATGAAACGGAATGCCAAATGAGCCCGACCGTCAGCAACTTGCGCACAGATTTCCCCATTTATTTGTGTTGTTCATCATTCACCTTTTGCCCGGCGAAAAGTCCCTGCCGCACTACGCAGAAATTCGCCGATCGATGCCTGCCTGGCCGCGGCCACAAGCCGCAGACCTCGTGTCACGGGAGCGTGTCCCTGCGCGGCCCGCGCAGCCAGCAAACGCCCAAGCACCATGCGCTTGCGTTCAACTTGATACGGTTGCATGGCCGCCACCTCACCCAGATCCAGCACTTCGGTGCACACATCTCCAGCCGCAACCGCATCGGCAAGCAATTGTGCACCGCGAGGTGTGCGGACCAGAATCAGACTTCGACCATCGCGCTCCGTGAAATCAGGATAGCCATCCTTACCATACCAAGCATCGGCACACACCACGTCAGCAAATTCCCCGGTCCCATCCGGACAGATCTTGCAGCGAAACTGGAGATGCCGATTCAGGATGGTCCCCCATGATTTGTTGTAATCCATCTCGAATGCCTCTCCGGCATGGGTCACCGCGCGCGCCTTGCCTGGCCATCCATCCCCTCGGTAGCGAAAACTCGCCACCTGTTCAGGCACCACACCCATGGCGGCCAGCAATGCCTGCGTACCGAGGCCGCTCGGCGTACCTGCGCACATGAAGGACAGCAGAAAAGGCACTTGGCGTCCGACCCGAGCGTCGATACGGCCTAGTGCGCGCAATGCCGCCACCTCACAGGGTTTGCCGACAAAGGCAAACGTCTGCCCTCCCGACAGCATTTCCTCAACCCTTGAAAGTGCCGACGCAGGCCCATACCTAGAACCGGCGGCCCGCAGAACATCGTTTCGGCCGCGGGAAAACTGGACTTCGTTGCCGGTGGGGTTGGAAGAAGACGCCGCATTCTGGGATACCCCATCGACCTGGCCAGTGCGCAACAGGAATTGGGCAAGAGCGGTGATCACCCCCCCTGATGAGCCCTGGCGTCGTACCACAGGGTCAGCGGCATAGCCTGTGTAGCAGCCCAGCACACTTCCCCAGATCGGATCGACTTGCTCAGGTTGGGTCGGCACATCATGCACGAGGGAGACCCCGGGACATGTGGCATAGAACCGCTGCAACTCGTCTGCTGACAAGGGCTGCACCACGGCAGGTCGCCACTGCAAACTAGCCGATGGCACCATCCGGATCTTCGATGGCGCAACCACAGATGCACACAAGCCGCATCCAGAACACGATCCACTACTGACCACTTTCTCGACCACCAATCTCTTCTTCATGTTTCGGCTCCCCACCCCAACTTTTCTTGGCAAACTTGTCCAAGCACTCACCGACTCACCGCGCGAGCAAGAAACCCTGCGGCAACATCATCACCAGTGCAACGACTACCACCACTGCCCCCCCTCCAGCCTGCCCGACGCCACTACAACCAATGATCCGCCCGGCATAAGCTATCCACAAGACGGTATTCCCGATCACCAAGGCCATCAACCAGCCCTTGGCCGCAAATGCTGGCACCAAAGCTGCTGCCAGCACAAGAACCAGAATCCAGTGCCCAACAGACGCTGCAGCACGAAACGTTTGCTGCCCCCGGGATGTCAGCGTGATACCCCATGCCGCCGCAGCGAAACGCACCTGGAACAACAACCCGAACCACGGCATCAGCCTGACCAACTCCTGATACTGCGGACCGAATGCCAGCCCAACCAGCACAGATGCCCCCAGAGAAAAGGCCAAACCCACCACGGCCCCTACCAGCACAAAGGTCAGTTGCAATCGGAATGACTCAGCATGCAAGTCCGCTGTCCGATGGATCGCCGCCGATGCGACCCGTGGCAGAAAAACATTAGCCAAGATTGGGCCAATCTGGGCTGCGGCCATGAACAACCTCATCCCCGCTTGATGCACACCCACAGCCACGGCCCCGAGATAATGATTCAAGACAATGCCGTCAACCTGACCGAACATCGCGGTCATTGCGTAATCTGTCGCATAGGCCCTGCATGAGCGAAGGCGGGTCCACGCCGATCTGGCCCCGGTCCAGGAAGCATGCATACCCGTGGCCGACAGCACCCGCCGACACCGTACAGCCATGACTAGACGTGACAGGAGGTATGCCAATGCCACTGCATCGACGGAAGCGGTCGCCCAAGCCGTCAGACCGACCGGAAGACTGTATAGCCACGCAGTCTCCACACCCAACCGGGCATCCTCGCCATAGTGACCGCGAGCGCGCAGGGCCGATATGTAGAATTCCGAGAAACCTTCGGCCAGCATAGCCAGCAGCAGCAAGCCGAACAGCGTTCGGGACAGGATAGCCGGAAGCATCAACAGCGCAGCCAAGAAAAGCGGCGTGGAAAGCCCGACAGCGAGCCACCGCGCAGACATGGCATCGGACACCACCACATCGGCATCGCCAGATGCCTGTGCAACTGTGCGCAGCACGTAGGTGGACAAACCAAAATTCGCCGGCACCACCAGCAAGGTAGCCAGCGTCAGCGCAAACATCAATGCACCAAATTCACCAGGCCCGAGACACCGAGCGGTCACGCCGATCGAGACAAACGAAGAAAAGAGCCGTGCCCCACTCCCCAATCCAGTCAAGGCCAGGCTCCTGGTGACAGACAGCGACTTCACGCGTCCAGTCCTGAAGCCGCACGATGGTCACCCTTCACTGGGCAAGACCAGCCAACCGAAGACGCTCGGCTTGTCCGACGTGGGACAGCAGCGAGCGTGCGAACTGCTCGTGTAAATCGAACGCCTTGGCGCTGTCGCGGTCAATACTCGACAAGCGAAACAGCAGACCATCGGCGACAAGCCCCTTCATCGCATAGCGAATGTCAAGCATCTTCTTCTCGACCCCCCCAGACACCGCAAAATCTCCCAGGGTGGTCCAATAAGTCACCGGCTCGTAACGCTGCTGACTCAGCACCGTTTCCAGACGACGCACCGGGATCACACCGTTGGGTGTGTTCAATTGAGTCTTGACATTGGTGCGGACCTGAAAGCCCTGGGCCGGATAACAGATTTCAGGTTTGTGCACTTGAAAATCATCGCTCTGGTTCTTTCCGTATGCGATGGACAAGATCACCCGCTGGCCTTTGGAATTTTCGTAGATGCGCGAGACAGTTTCCGAATAGAACCGATTAATGAAGTCTTCTGCCTGCGGATTGACGATACCCCCGCTATTCGGCACGACACGCCAGTCGTCGAAGTTAATCGGAATCAGAGGCTCTATTTTCAGTTGTTGCCGCGTGTCGGCCAGCATGCGTGTCGGTTTAGCCACCGACGCCAGCACTGCCGTGGCTGTCATGATGACGGCTATCATCACGGCCGTCCTAATTGATACATTGGGCTTCACCGCATTCCTTCGCGACATTTTTTGTATTACTCATGCTTTGACAGAATTTATCCCAACCCGATCCGACCAGAAACGCACGGCGGTGCGAATCAGTGTGTCGGAGAGAATGATCAGCATCAAAGCAGCCATGAACAGCACCATGCCGGCGAAACCATGCAGAAAACCCTGCCCCGCCTCATCACCCAGGTAATAAGTCACCAGCGTGAGCACGATCACCCGGATGACATTGGCTGTGAAACTGATGGGAACGATCAACACAGCCAGCACTGCATTGCGCGCTACCGACTCATGCCGAATCAGGTTCAAATACAGCAAACCGAGGGCTTCCAGCGTGAATAGCGTGTGCAGGCCGGCACAGGCATCAGCCACCAGCAATTGGTACTGCCCAATCTGCAGAATGACACCGCTGCGGCTGATTGGATATCCGCCCGCATAAAGCAATGCTTCTGCAGCATAGGAAACAGCCATTTTCATCGGCTGCGTCATGGCATCGACGATGACACTGGGCAGTGGAATCATGAAGACCATGAAGAAGAGGGGGAACCACAACACCCTCACAGCCGCGGCCCCTTTGAGCAAGAGAACCACTGCGCAGATGACGACAATGAGCGTACCGGCTTCGAACAGCAGGATGTCCTGTGAGCGTCCGAGTGCATACAGCACCATCGCCAAGGCAAACACACCCCAACCCCAAGCGAGCGAAGGCTGAATCGGCAAAGTCGCAACTTCTGGCACCTTGCGCCACAACAACCAGAGCGAGATAGCCAGTACGATGGGCCCGTGCCCTTGGCTGTCAGTCGCCCACAAGCCATGAAACAGCCCCCAGAAAGTAGGACCGAACATCGCCGCGACCCCGACCAACACAATCAGCCAAGGATGAATATGTCGGTTGACCAGAATGGTCTTCAGCGATGTAAGGGACATTGATGCAGAATGAGTCACGACAGAGCGCATGGGGGATCGAGTCCGATCAGGATCAGTATTGATTGAAGACCACACCGACCATGTTCGATGCCACGCCACTGGCGGCATCGACCAGTTCTGTCAGCTTGTTCGTCCGCGTGCGATCCTTTCTGGCAACCGTGAGGGCAGCGCCGCACTTGGCCACGACCACACACGCATCGCTACCCAGGCTGCTGGCTGCAGTGTCCACCACCACATGATCGAAACGTCGAAGCAATTCCGTCATCAGCAAGCGGAACGCAGGTCGCTCAAGGAGTTCCAGAGGATTTGGTGGTGTGACACCGACCGGCATCACATACAGGCTCGGAATATCCGTCACCTGATAGATGACATTATCTTCCTGGCGACCACTTAGAATTCCGCTCAATCCAGATGTATTGGAAACACCAAACAGTTCATGCAGCCGCGGATTACGTAAATTGGCGTCGACCACCAAGGTCCGACCACCCATCTGCGCAAGCACGATTCCCAGATTGGCGACGAAAAAAGTTTTTCCATCGCCACTTTCCGAACTGATCACCGCCAATGCACGCTTGGGTTCTCTTGCATTGAAAACTCGATTGATAAGTTGACTGCGGATTGCCCGAAATGCTTCAGCCTGCGACCCGAATGGCTGGGATGCAGTCACCAGTTCCGGGTGGACATAGTGCTCAACCGGCGTGTAAGGATAATGGAATTGCTGACTGAGCGCAAAGACCACGTCCTCACCGGACACCAGCCCGAGCGCCACGGCCGCTTCGCCAAAGCGAACCCCCTTCTGGCGCTGATAGTCCAGGATGGAATCAATCTGCTCGGCCGATAGATTGTGAATATCACGAATAATGTCCCCGATGCTCCGGTCTTGCACTTCCGACATTGCCTCCTCGGCCATGTGGTGCACCTTGGATGGATATTGCGTGGAGTTCTGTGGTCGCTGGGGATTTATCATAATAGGAGTGAGTCAAAATTTCGGCCAAAAGGCGAATTTTTTAAATCAATCATCTGTCAAGTACTGGACTTGACTTGCGGAACATCCGTACCAGATAGAGTAAGCCTTGCCTGACCCCGCGTCAGCGGTCGACCCTTAGGGCGCGGCAGCACGCCCAGCACGGGCATGCCGAACTGACCGGAAATATCCTCTAGCGTCCGGACACGACGATCCATCATCTCGCGGATCACAGCAAAACCAATGGCCAATCCAGAACCAAGAAACAGACTCAGCAGGATATTGAGCATCAAACGTGGCCCAGAAGGCTCCACCGGCTCGGTCGCGGGTGTCAGCAAAGCGATATTGGTCTGGGTATTCTGGCTTTCCATGTCGGTCTGGGTCATCCGCTGAACGATTTGATCGTAGTTGCGCTGCAGGCTTTCAACCTCGCGCATGCGGACCATCAACTCCTGACGCACATCCTTCAGACGCAGCACCTTGGTTCGTTGGGTGTCCAAGGCAGCACGGACTTCGCTTTCCCGGCGCTGCATGATCTGGCTGTTGGAGTCAACACCCCCGGCCACACGCTGGCTTTCCACATCAATGCGAACCCGAAGTTCTTCGAGGTTGGCCCTCAGTTCAATCACTTGCGGATGAGCATCACCCAAGCGTGCCTTCAATTCGCGCAGACGCGCCTCCTGACGCGACATGTCAGCTCTCAGGCCCGACACCAGTCCGTTGGCAATGACCTCCTGCGACCGGTCTGCGGACCTACCTGCTTGGCGCGAACGGCTCTCGGCATCAACTGAAAGTGCCTGCAAAGCGACCAGTTGGGAACTCAACTCATTGAGGCGCATGGTTTCGAGATCGAATCGCTCATCCTGACCGGTGAGCCCGTTTTGCGCCTGAAAGGCGGCCAGCTTTACTTGCGCTGCTTCCAGTTCCTGACGCAACTTGCGAGACCGATCTTCAAAGAATGTCGAATACTGCTTTGCCGGCGATGCACGCAGACCGACACTCGTTTCGATATATGCCTGTACAAAGGCATTGGCAAGCACGGACGAGAACTTGGGGTCCGCGTTTCGATACGACACCTCGATCACCGTGCTCTCGCGCGCAGGTTTCACGTTGAGATTCTTGAGTAGCAACTCAGCCACCCATACTTCGAAAATACCACGTCCATCTGTTTTTTCGCGCCATTCGGACAGCAACTGGGCATTATTGGCAATACCCAGATTTTGAACAACGCGTTGCGCGACGCGTGTACTGGTCAAAATATCCACCTGGGTGGCCATGTACGCTGGCGCGGCCATTCCATTCATCATGACACCCGTCATCGGATCTGGCGAGCGTGCGTCGATCATCACCGTGGCTGTGGCTGTGTAGCTTTTCGGCAGCATCAGACTCACTGCTGTCGTGACCCCCACGGTCATGCACAGGACCATAGAGACCGCCATCCAGCGCGCATGGAGAATTGACAGAAACTGTGAAAATTTCATGATTTTTGGCGAGTCCGGCAATCTCTCGAAAAACAAGAGGTTTCCATGCCATCTTAGCTGGATTGGTCCATGCCAGAGCGCGTCGTCCGCAGGGCAGGCGTATTGCCAGCACTTGACGCCAAGTTGCGCCGGTAAGTCTGCACAGTTGCGGTGGCGACTGCGCAGCCAAGGAACCAACGTGAACCATTCAAACTTGACACCCCGCGGGCAAGGCCGGAAACCTGCACTCAGCCTGACAGCGTCAGCCCCGCCCAGGACTTGCGCAACCGACTGGCACCACGCTCGTAGTCGGTGGTGTACTCTAGGGCTGCGCGCTCCTCACGACCCTGCGCGAGGATCTCGCGAACCCAGCGCATCGCCAGCGCCTCTGGCAGCTCGCTGGCCGTCCCGGGGCCCAGGGTATCGACCAGTTCCTGCACAGCCTCACTCAGTCCTACCTGGGGCGCATAGCCCAGCAGATCCTGCGCCTTCCGGTAGGTCGGGCGGTGGTGGTGGAGGTCCCTCCCCCCGCCATGCAGATTGATCTGGATCTGGCCACCCAGCACCATCCGGATCACCTCAGCCACCTGCGCAGCACTCACGTTGTGGTGGCTGATGTTGAAGATCTGCCGGCTGACCACGCCTGTGGGCGCCATCAGCACCGCCATGAGGCCATTGACGGCATCCGACAGATGCACATGTCCGCGGAACTGCATGCCCTGGTTGTCGAGCGTGATCTGATGCAGGCGCAGCGCGCTGAGGACCATGGCGTGGACCATGAGGTCGAGCCGCATGCGCGAACCGTGTCCGTGGACCAGCCCGAGACGCACGACCGATGGTGCAAATCCAGGCATCGCCAGGGGCAGGATGGCCGCTTCGGCCATCAGGCAGTGCTGGGCCTGGTGGGTCAGCGGACGCACCGGACAGGTTTCGGTCGACTCCTGGGCGCTGGTGAACCCGTAGACACTGCAGTGGCTGACGAGCAGGTAGCGGGGTATGCCGCAGCTGCGCGCCAGCTGCGCCAGGCGGACCTGCGCGCGGTGGTTGACCGCAGCGGCACCGGCCGGGTCCGACTCCGCCGCCAGCTCGCTGGACAGCCCGGCCAGATCAACCACCGCCTGCATGCCGGTGAGGTGGCCACGGTGCAGCGCGCGGGTGTCCATGTGGCGGATCTGCAGCCGCGCATGGTGGCGCAGGTCCGCCAGCCCCTGCTCGCCGAAGATCATGCTGTCTACCGCAGTGACGGCATGCCCCCGCGCCAGCAGCGCACGGACCAGCGCAGACCCGATGTAGCCAGCGGCGCCGGTGACCAGAATGTGCTGAGGGCGGACCATGGTGTGAGAGCGGCTTGGAGAGAAGTGGTGCGGTGCCTCGGTGCACCACTTCAGGACTGTGCCGCGTTCACCACGGAATGCGGACCACTCGAATACGGGTTGTTTCCAAATACCTGCACAAGATGAGAACTAAGTCAACTGACTGAAGACTTGCGCGACAAGGTGTTGCGAATCACGTCAATCACGTGGTGCACATCGCTGTCCTGGAGCCCCTGGTGGATCGGCAGGCACAGCCCTTCCCCGTACAGCGTGTCGCAAATCGGCAAATCGACCGGGTCGATCAGCCCCGCGAGACACGGCTGGCGGTGCAGGGGGTAGAACATCGAACGGGTCTGGACACCCGCCGACTCCAGCGCCTCCCGAAGCTCGGGCATGCGTGGACACAGGATCGGAAACCGGAACGGAATGAATTCCGAATTCGGATCGACCTTCATGAAGCGCAGTTGCGCCAGTCCGGTGAGGCCTTCCTGGAACAGGTTGTAGCGGCGCATGCGATCCGACTTCACCTGCGGCAGGCGCGCCATCTGCGCCTGCCCGACCGCGCACTGCATGTCCGTCACCCGGAAATTCAGGCCCAGGGTTTCGTGGATGAACGAGCCGCTCGACTCGCGTCCCTGGTTGCGCAGCAGGCTGATGCGCCGGGCCAGACGCTGCTCCCTGGACAGCACGGCCGCGCCCTCGCCCATCGTGATCGTCTTGTCGGCAAAAAACGAGATCACGCCGACATCGCCAAACGTACCCGCGTGCTGACCGCGGTAGCGCACGCCACAGGCCTGCGCAGCGTCTTCGATGACCGCCAGACCGTGGCGCTTGCCCACCTGCGCGATCTCGGCGGCATACGCAGCCTGGCCATAGATGTGCACGGGCATCAGCGCCGAAGTCCGGGGCGTGATGGCGCGCTCGAAGGCTTCGGGACGCGCCGTGAAGGTGTGCGGGTCCACATCGATCAGGACAGGCTTGAGACCCGCGAACACCGCCGCGCTGGCCGACGCCATGAAGGTGAACCCCGGGATGATGATTTCGCTACCCCGCGGCAGATCCAGCGCCAGCAGGGCGAGGAACAGGCCGAGCGTGCCATTGGGCGCCAGGGCAATGTGGTTGGCGCCCGTGAGCTGGCTCAGGCTCTGCCGGAAGGCGGCTGCGGCCGGGCCCTCGGTCAACCAGTTCCGTTCGATGCAGCCGTTGAGTGCTTCAAGCTCGGAACGTCCCAACCAAGGCTCAACTTGCTGAATACGATGGAACTGCATGCTTTTAACCCCTTTTTTGCCGACGTTAAGTGTCAGCGCAGAGCTTAATCGCCGCGTGTCCGATTCCGTGCATGGTGTACCAAAGCGTGCCGTGCAAACTGCCCTATCGCACCCACCACGAACAGGGTGTTGTTGACCAGGTAGCGCTGCCAGAGGCGACCGGGCTCTTGCGAGAGTCGGAAAAGCCATTCCAGGCCATGCTCGCGCATCCAGACCGGCGCGCGCGCCACGGTGCCTGCATGGAAATCGATCCCCGCACCGATGCCCAGCATGACCGCCTGGACGCGCCCGCGGTGTTCGAACATCCAGCGGTCTTCCTTGGGGCAGCCCAGGCCGGTCATCACCAGATGCGCACCGGAAGCATTGATGCGCTCGACATCCGCGGCATCCTCGACCGCATCGAGGGGACGAAACGGTGGGGAATGCAGCCCCACGATCTTCAGGCGGGGATAGGACTTGCGCAACGCAGCCGCCAGCGCATCCAGCGTGCGGTCGGTCGTTCCATAGACATAGACACCCAGGCCGCGGTCCTCGGCCGCCACGAGCAGCCGCTCCATCAGATCCGGCCCGTTGATGCGCTGCTGGGCGGGATGGCCGACCCGGCGGAGCATCCAGGCCACGGGCCAGCCGTCCGGCGTCACCATGTCCGCGTCGGCGATGTGCCGCCCATGCTTCGGATCCCGGCTGGCCCGCACGATCGAGTGGGCATCGCAGATCGACACATAGCGCGATTCCCGCCGCTCGGCCCAGTCGCAGATGCGTGCCACCGCGCAGGACCAGTCCAGTACATCGACCGGCACACCCAGCACGGGGTGCTGCGTCCGTTCAGAACCCGGGAATTCCAGCGTTTGCACGGGGCAGCATCCTCATCGACCCAGCAGCTGCTTCATGACCTGCAGCACGAACTTGGTGTTGGTGACCATGTAGCGCCGACCCAGTCGACGCGGCTCGGACCAGAACCGGTGCAACCATTCCAGACCATGCCGCTGCATCCACATGGGCGCACGCTGCAGGGTCCCGGCGTGGTAATCGAAGGCCGCACCGACACCCACCATGACGGCGTTGATGCGGCCGCGGTGCACCGCCATCCAGCGCTCCTGCTTCGGACAGCCCAGGCTGACCCAGACCGTGCCCGCCCCGGAGGCATTGATGCGCTGCACGATCTCGGCGTCTTCCTCGGGCGTCAGGGCGCGAAACGGCGGTGAGTAGCAGCCGGCGATCTGGAGGGTGGGGAACGCCTTGTGCAAACGCTTCTGCAGGGTCTCCAGCGTTTCCGGCGTGTTGCCGTACAGGAAGATGCGCTCGTCACGCCGGGCCGCCTGCGCGCAATACCGGAACATCAGGTCGGGCCCGTTGATGCGCATCTGGTCCCGGTACCCGAGCCGACGCATCATCCAGGCGACCGGGGCGCCATCCGGCGTGGCCATGTCCGCTTGCTGGATGACGTCGTGGAAGTCGGGATCCTGCCGTGCGGTGATCACCGAATGCACGTTGCAGATGCAGACATAACGGCTCTCCCGGCGATCCGCCCACCCGGTGATCACGGCACAGGTCTCGTCCCAGGAGATGGCATCAATGGGTGCCCCGATGACACTGACCAACGTGCGCCTGCCTGCCGGAGGCAGCAGCTCTGCTGGCGGTGGTATGCGGGAGACGTCGGACCTATGGAGCATGTTCTGGGAATAGTGAGGGCTTGAATGGTAAGCGGGCCTGTCGGTCGAAACGCCCGGCACCTGAGCGACCTTGCGTGCGCCGCACGATATGTACGCGCACGAATTCACACATGCAGGGGGCAGCGCATCGAAATGAAAAGGCGGGGATTCACTTTCTTTTGCAGCGATCGACAACACGAAGGACCCAAGGGACCCCATCGCTGACCATACCGGCCATGCCCGGCCCAACCACCGGACTTTTTGACCATGCACCTTGCGCACAAGCTCCCCCAGCGGGCGATGACCACGACCCTGGCCATCCTGCTCATGGCGTGCGGCGGTGGGGATGCTGGCGACCACCCGGAGTCGGCCAGTGCGGCGGCCGTCGAGCTGGATCCCCTCGACGACACGGAGCGCGCGGCCAGAGCGGCCCTGAGTCCGGAAACGGCCCCCGACAGCGAACACTTCATCGTCACGCTCAACGCCGCATCCGTCGCGGAAAATGAACGACTGACCGCCAGGACGCTGGGCGCCGGAGCGCCGATGGCGCTGGCAGAACGGGCCGTGCAGACCGTCACGGCCCGGCTGCTGGGCAGCTCCGGCCACGCGCGGGCACACCATCTGTATGCCCATGTGCTGCAGGGATTCGCGGTCCATGTGCCGCAATCCGAGGCCGCCGACTTCGTCCAGCGCCTCCGGGAGGACCCGGCCGTCCTGCGCATCGAACACGACCGAGTCGCCTCCATCGGCACGGAACCAACCGTCACCGCGACCCCGCCGACCGCCCCGGTGGTCGTCCGCGCGCTCGAGAGCCGGGTCTGGGGACTGGACCGCATCGACCAGCCGAAGCTGCCACTGAACAGCGAGTTCCGAAGCAGCCTGGACGGCAGCGGCGTGCACGTCTACATCGTCGACACGGGGATCAGCCCCCACGATGAATTCGGCCGCCGACTCTCGGATACCGGCTTCAACACGCTGCTGGACGGGCGCGGAACGACCGACTGCAACGGACACGGCACCCACGTCGCCGGCACGGCGGCCGGTTCGATGTCCGGGGTCGCGACCGGTGCCACGCTGGTGCCAGTCCGGGTGATGGACTGTACCGGCCGAGGCAGCCTGAGCGACATCCTTCAGGGCCTCGACTGGATCGCAGCCCACGGCCAGCGACCGGGCGTCGTCAACCTCAGCCTCGGCAGCCTCGGCAGCAGCGCGCTCGACGAAGGTGTCACCCGCCTCGTGAACGCGGGCTTCACCGTTTCAGTGTCCGCGGGCAACAGCAATGCCGATGCCTGCAACCAGTCTCCGGCCCGCGCGCCGTCGGCGCTGACCGTGGCGTCCAGCACGCCCACCGACGCGCGCTCCGGCTTCTCGAACTTCGGGCGCTGCGTCGACCTGTTCGCCCCGGGCACCAACATCAGCTCGGCGGCAGCGTCCGATCCGCATGGGTGGAGGATCCTCAGCGGCACCTCGATGGCCTCGCCACACGTCGCGGGTGCCGCAGCGCTGCTGCTGCAGGAACGCCCGAAGCTGACCCCCGCCCAGGTCGCCTCGCAGATGCTTTACCAGGCCACCACCTCGCGCATCACGGATGCCAAGGGCGCGCCCAACAAGCTGCTGTTCACCGGGCCCGGCAAACAGCTCTACTTCCCGACACCCTGGGACGTGCACATCGAGCAGTTGACCCCCCTCGGCAAGACCGTGACCCGCCTCGGCTGGCAGGCCAGCGTCACCGTCACCGTGCAGAACGAGGAAGGCAAGCCGCAGAAGGACGTGCGGGTCTCCGGGCAGTTCTCGAACAGGTCCAACCTGATGACCTGCCTGACCACGGCGGCGGGCACCTGCGTGATGCGGAGCGCCAATCTGCCCGTGGCCACCCCCGATGTGGCCTTCGCCGTGACCCAGCTCAGCGGCACGGCCATGACCTACAAGGCGGCCGACAACCGGCTCCACTACACGCTCGTCACCCGGCCATGACCCGCCGCTGCGCCGGGCCCCGCGGCGTTCAGGTGTCCGGACGCAGCGCCGTCCGGCGCGCCCGCACCGCCACCAGCACCAGCTCGTTCAGCCCGGCCCCAGCCTGCGGGCCATCGAGATAGGCATACAGCTGCCGCCGCATCCGCGGTTCCCAGAACTTGCGGATGTGGCTGGCCACGCCCTCGATCGCCTCGTCCCGGTCCGGAAAGGCCTCGAAGAAGTCGCCGATGCGGTTGGCCAGCCGGACAATGGTCTGATCTGGATCGTGGGAGTGGCTCTGGTCCTGGCCCGGCGCGCTCATCGCGTGGCCTCCGGCTGCGCCGTGTGGTCGTGGCCTTGCGCCAGCAAGCCCTCCTGCACCTCGGTGAACGCCGCGAAATCGCGCTGCCATGCGCTCATCTGCGTGACCTTGCTGACCTGCACCGCCGTCACCTTGTACTCGGGGCAGTTGGTCGCCCAGTCCGACGAGTCGGTGGTGATGACGTTGGCGCCGGACTCGGGGAAGTGGAAGGTCGTGTAGACCACCCCCGGCTGCACCCGCTCGGTCACGTCCGCCCGCAGCACCGTCTCACCCGCCCGGCTGGCGATGCCGACCCAGTCGCCGTCCTGCAGGCCGCGCTCCTCGGCGTCGTGCGGGTGGATCTCCAGGCGGTCTTCCTCGTGCCAGCGGCTGTTCTCGGTGCGGCGGGTCTGGGCGCCGACGTTGTACTGGCTCAGCACGCGCCCGGTGGTCAGGATCAGCGGGAAGCGGCGCGTGACCTTCTCGTCCGTCGCCACGTACTGCGTCGGCAGGAAACGGCCCTTGCCGCGCACGAAACCGCCGACGTGCATGATCGCCGTGCCCGCCTCCTGGGTCGTCTCGTTGCAGGGCCATTGCACGCTGCCCAGGCGCTCGATCTTCTCGAAGCTGACGCCGGCAAAGCTCGGCGTCAGCGCCGCGATCTCGGCCATGATTTCTGACGGATGCGTGTAGTGCATCGGGTAGCCCAGCGCGTTGGCAAAGGCCTGCGTCACCTCCCAGTCCGCCTTGCCGGCCAGCGGCGGCATCACCTGGCGCACACGGCTGATGCGGCGCTCGGCGTTGGTGAAGGTGCCGTCCTTCTCCAGGAAGGACGAGCCCGGCAGGAAGACGTGGGCGTACTTGGCGGTCTCGTTGAGGAAGATGTCCTGCACCACCACGCACTCCATCGCCGACAGCGCCGCCGCGACATGCTGCGTGTCCGGATCGGACTGCGCCGGGTCCTCGCCCTGCACGTAGAGCGCCTTGAAGCTGCCGTCGAGCGCCGCGTCCAGCATGTTCGGGATGCGCAGTCCCGGCTCCGGGTTCAGCGTCACGCCCCAGGCGGCGTCGAACTGGGCGCGCACGGTCGTGTCGCTGATGTGGCGGTAGCCGGGCAGCTCGTGCGGGAAGCTGCCCATGTCGCAGGAGCCCTGCACATTGTTCTGGCCCCGCAGCGGGTTCACGCCGACACCTTCGCGCCCGACCATGCCGCAGGCCATCGCGAGGTTGGCAATGCCGATGACCATGGTCGAGCCCTGCGCGTGCTCGGTGACGCCCAGGCCGTAGTAGATCGCGCTGTTGCCCTTGCGGGCGTAGAGCCGCGCCGCAGCGCGCAACGCGTCGGCCGGCACGCCGCAGACCTCGGCCATCGCTTCGGGCGAGTTCTCCAGCTTGGCAACGAAGTCGCGCCACTGCTGGAAGCTCTTCGGGTCGCAGCGCTCGGCGACATAGGCCTCGTCGACCAGCCCTTCAGTGACGACGACATGCGCCAGCGCCGTGATGACGGCGACGTTGGTGCCAGGCCTGAGCTGCAGGTGCACGTCGGCCTGGACATGCGGCGCGTCCACCAGATCGATGCGGCGCGGATCGACCACGATCAGCCGCGCGCCCTGACGCAGCCGCTTCTTCAGGCGTGACGCGAACACCGGGTGGCCCTCGCTCGGATTGGCGCCGATGACCATCACCACATCGGTGTGTTCGACCGACTTGAAGGTCTGCGTGCCCGCCGAGGTGCCGAAGGTCTGCCCGAGGCCGTAGCCGGTCGGGCTGTGGCAGACGCGGGCGCAGGTGTCGACGTTGTTGGTGCCGAAGGCGGCGCGGATCAGCTTCTGCACGAGGTAGGTTTCCTCATTGGTGCAGCGGCTCGACGTGATGCCGCCGACCGAATCGCGGCCGTAGGTGCCCTGGATGCGGCGGAACTCGCCGGCCGCGTGCGCCAGTGCCTCGTCCCAGCTCACCTCGCGCCACGGGTCGGTGATCTTGTCGCGCAGCATCGGCTTGGTCAGGCGATCCTTGTGCGTCGCGTAGCCCCAGGCGAAGCGGCCCTTGATGCAGCTATGCCCTTCGTTGGCCTTGCCGTCCTTCCACGGCGTCATGCGCACGACCTGCGTGCCCTTCATCTCTGCCTTGAAGCTGCAGCCCACGCCGCAGTAGGCGCAGGTGGTGACGACGCTGTGCTCAGGCTGGCCGAGTTCGATCACCGTCTTCTCGGTCAGCGTCGCGGTCGGGCAGGCCTGCACGCAGGCGCCACAGGACACGCACTCGCTCTGCATGAACGGCTCGTCCATCCCCGGCGACACGCGCGACTCGAAGCCCCGGCCCGAGATCGTCAGCGCGAACGTGCCCTGCACTTCTTCGCAGGCGCGCACGCAGCGGTTGCAGACGATGCACTTGCTCGGGTCGTAGGTGAAGTACGGGTTCGATTCGTCCTTGGCATGGGCGAGGTGCAGGTGGTGGCGCCCGGTGATGCCGGCCACGGGCGTTTCGCCGACGCCATAGCGCACGTTGCGCAGGCCGACGACACCGGCCATGTCCTGCAGTTCGCAGTCGCCGTTGGCCGCGCAGGTCAGGCAGTCGAGCGGGTGGTCGCTGATGTACAGCTCCATCACGCCCTTGCGCAGCTTCTGCAGCGCCGGGCTTTGCGTGCGGACGTTCATGCCGGCTTCGGCGGGCGTGGTGCAGGACGCGGGGGTGCCGCGCCGACCGTCGATCTCGACGAGGCACAGCCGGCACGAGCCGAACGGCTCCAGCGAGTCGGTCGCGCAGAGTTTCGGCACCTGGATGCCCGCGTCCACGGCGGCGCGCATCAGCGATGTGCCCTTCGGCACCGTGACGGCGAAGCCGTCGATGGTCAGCGTGACCGACTCGGCGTCCGCGCCCAGGCGGCTGACCGGGGTGCCGTAGTCGATTTCCTGGACCTTGATCGGGATGATCGGGTGGTTCATGTCTCTCTCCGCTCTCCGTCGAATCACAGACCGAAGTCCGCGGGGTAGTGGTTCAGCGCCGACAGCACCGGGAACGGCGTCATGCCGCCCATCGCGCATAGGCTGCCGCCGACCATCGTCTCGCACAGGTCGCGCAGCAATTCGACTTGCTGGTCGCGGACCACGGGTTTGTCGCGGTTCAGCGTGATGCGGTCGATCACCTCGACGCCGCGCGTGGAACCGATGCGGCACGGTGTGCATTTCCCGCACGACTCCAGCGCGCAGAACTCCATCGCGTAGCGCGCCAGCCCGGCCATGTCGGCGGTGTCGTCGTGCACCACCAGCCCGCCGTGGCCGACCACCGCGCCGATGGCGGCATAGGCTTCGTAGTCGAGCGGCACGTCCCATTGCAACTCCGGCACATAAGTGCCCAGCGGCCCGCCGACCTGCACGGCCTTCACCGGCCGACCCGATGCGGTGCCACCTCCGAAGCCGTAGAGCAGCTCGCGCAGCGTCAGCCCGAAGGCCTTCTCGACCAGCCCGCCGCGGCGGATGTTGCCGGCGAGCTGGAAGGGCAGCGTGCCGTGCGAGCGGCCGACGCCGTAGTTCCGGTAGAACGCCCCGCCCTGCGCAAGGATGGTCGGCACGGCGGCGAAGGTCAGCACGTTGTTGATGACGGTCGGCTGGCCGAACAGGCCTTCGAGTGCCGGCAGCGGCGGCTTGGCGCGCACGATGCCGCGCTTGCCTTCCAGGCTTTCCAGCATCGCGGTTTCCTCGCCGCAGACGTAGGAGCCGGCGCCCATGCGGACGTGCAGATGGAAGGCACGCCCCGAGCCGCACACGTCGTCGCCGATCCAGCCGGTGGCCGTCGCGCGCGCCACCGCCTCGGTCAGCGTGGCGACCGCGTGCGGGTACTCGGAGCGAATGTAGACATAGCCTTCGGTGGCTCCGACCGCCAGCGCGGCGATCGCCATGCCTTCGATGAGCAGGTACGGGTCGCCCTCCATCAGCATCCGGTCGGCGAAGGTGCCGGAGTCGCCTTCGTCGGCGTTGCAGACCACGTACTTCGTCGCACCCGGTGCCACGGCAGCGTTGGCCACCGTCTTCCACTTGATGCCGGCCGGAAACGCCGCCCCGCCCCGCCCGCGCAGCCCGCTGTGCGTGACCTCGTGCAGGATCGCGGCGCTGTCCATGCCAACCGCGGCCTGCAGACCGACCCAGCCGCCATGCGCCGCGTAGTCGTCCAGCGACAGCGGATCGGTGATGCCGACGCGGCGGAAGGTCAGCCGCTCCTGCAGCGCGAGGTAGGGGATCTGGTCGGTGACGCCCTGGCGCAGCGGATGCTCGGACGGCGCGCCATTGGCCTCGGCGACCAGCGCCGGCCACAGCGCCGGCACGTCCTCGGGCGCCACCGGGCCGAAGGCGACGCGGCCCTGCGGCGTCGCGACCTCGACCAGCGTTTCCAGCCAGAGCAGGCCGCGCGAGCCATTGCGGATCAGTTGCAGTGCAGTGCCATGCGCCAGTGCCTCGGCGTGCAGCGCGTCGGCCACTGCATCGGCACCGACGGCGAGTGCGGCGCTGTCACGCGGCACGTAGAGGGTCAGCGTCGCGCTCATGCGCCTGCTCCTTGTACGGAGGCCAGCAGCGCGTCGAGCTTTGCCGGCGTCATCCGCGCATGCAACCGGTCGCCGACCATTGCAGCGGGCGACTGCGCGCACAGCCCCAGGCAGTACGCGGCTTCGAGCGTGTCGCAGCCGTGCGCGTCGATCGCCGCCTGCGCGTGGGCCATCAGCGCTTCGGCGCCCATGGACTGGCAAGCCTCGGCGCGGCAGATCTGCACGACCCGGCCGCGTGGCGGCGTGGTGCGGAAGTGGTGGTAGTAGGTGACGACGCCGTGGACCTCGGCGCGCGACAACTGCAGCGCACGGGCGATGACCGGCAGAGACGCCTGTGGAATGAAGCCGAGCGCCTCCTGCACGCCATGCAGCACCGGCAGCAGCGCACCGGGCAGCGCGCCACGTTCGGCGAGCACCGCCTGGAGCGCCTGCTGCTGGCGTGGGGTCAGGGGGACATCGGCGGTCGCGGCAGCGGGTGCGGCAGAGGCAGGAGCGTTCATGCCGGCACTATCGGCCTGCACGCCGCCCCTGTCCAATCACATCGCCGAACCGTCCGATACAGCGCTCGAATGATGCACCGCAGCATCCGCCGTGCCGACCACGCCGCGCCACCACGCTGCATCCGCCGCCAGCGCCGTGGCCGCCTGCTGCGCCAGCGACAGCCGCCCGCCCTGCGGCAGCAGCAGGCCCATGGTGACGGTGAGATCCGGCTCGACCAGCGGCACGAGTTCGAGCGCCGGGTACTGCCGCGCCAGCGCAGCCAGCACCCCCGGCATCACGCTGCAGACCCGGCCCTCCACCACCGTCAGCATCAGCGTCAGCACCGAGTTGGTCTCGATCACCGGCTGCACCACCACGCCCGCCTGGGCGAAGGCCTCGTCGACGATGTGGCGGTTGTGCATCTCGCGGGTGAGCATGCACAGGTCGAGGCGCGCCGCGTCGGCCCAGCGCATCGGGGCTGGTTCGTCGGGCACCGCGCAGGTATCGCGGCGGCGCAGCAGGACATAGCGCTCGCGGTAGGTGGACAGCACCTGTGCCTTGAGGGCCCGCGCCCGCGCTCGGTCCACGTAGCCCAGCGCCAGATCGAAGGAGAGCTGCTCCAGCCCGGTCTCGATCTCGGCCGAACTGAGCGAGCGCACCGAGGGCCGGATGTCTGGATGGCGCTCCCGCAGCCGGGCCGCCAGCCGAGCCGCCACCGGCACTGCCGTGGGCACACACGCGATCACCAGCGGGCCGCCGGGCCGGTCGACCGAGGCGCTCAGGTCCTGGCGCAGTGCCTCGCGCTCGTGGAGCATGCGGTGGGCGCTGGCCAGCACGCGCTCGCCCTCTGGCGTCAGGCCTTCGTACTGGCGGCTGCGGCGCACGATGGTCACGCCGAATTCCTGCTCCAGCGCGCGCACCGCGTTGGACAGCGCGGGCTGGGTGATGTGGCAGGCCTCGGCCGCGCGGCCGAAATGCCGGTGCTGGGCCAGCGCGGCCAGGTAACGCATGGCGTCGAGCAGGTTCATGGTCACAACTGTAGCCGCGGAACTGTGCAATACCGCACTGCGCTGCGGCGCTGTGGCAGGAGCAAAACCGGTCCATTCGCTGCGAATGTATATGATTTTCCGCGCAATACGTCACACTTAGACACATTCAGGAAGCAATTGCATGGGAATCAGGGGAACGGCCCGATGGGCATGGGTGGGTCTGGCGGCGTGTGCAGCGCTGGCTGGATGTGGTGGTGCAGACAGCGGCAATGGGGGCGACGCAGGCACGGATCTCGCTGGAGCCGGCTATCGGCTCTCGGGCACGCTGTCGGTGCCGGCGGGCGCGGCGGTCGATTCCGACCTCAACGACGTCAACCAGCTCGGTCGCACCCGCAACAACGATCTGGCCACGGCGCAGGCCCTGAGCGCACCGGTGCTGCTGGTGGGCAGCGTCAACCGCCCCGGCACCGGCCCGGCCGGCAGCAACCAGACCGACGGCGACACCACCGATGCCTATGTGCTGGATCTGCAGCGCGACGACCTGGTCGAGCTGGAATTCGCCCCCGGCACGACCGCGGAGCCCGCCGATCTGGACCTGTACGTGGCATCCGCCGATGGCGTGCTGACCGGCGCCTCCGACCGCAGCGACACGCGCTACGAGTGCGTCCGTATCACGCAGGCCGGCCGCTACTACCTGCGGCTCGAGGCCTTCAAGCGGGCCGCCGGCTACACGCTGCGGGCCGGCCCGGCCACCACCCCGACCACGGACTGCACCGCGACCACGGCCCGCACCGCCTTCGATCCCGGCGAACTCGTCGCGCAGGCCCGCAGCGGCTCGACCCTCGCGACCGTCAATGCGCAGGCGCTGGTCCGGCGCTCCGGCATCACGACCGCCGCGGGCCCGTCGGCGCAAGGCCCCCAACTCCTGCTGCTGCCCGGCCAGCCAGCCACCCGCCGGAGCGGGCTCGCCCTGCTGTCCGGCGACCGGGCCGTGGCCTCCACCGCGCGCACGCAGTCGACCAGCCCGTCTGCCTCCCCGCTGCGCGACGGCATCGAGGCCCGCCTGGAGACCCTGCGCTATGCCAAGGCACTGCAGGCCACCGGCGCCTACGACTATGTCCAGCCCAATGTGTGGATGGAGACGTCCGCCACCATCGGCCTCTTTCCGCCCGATGACCTCCACTACGGCGAGCAGCGCTGGGACTACGACCTCATCACCTTGCCCGCGGCCATCAACCGCATCCAGGCGCTGCCGGTCCAGCCCGCACAGCGGCCGATCATCGCGGTGATCGACACCGGGGTGATGCTCGACCACCCGGACCTGCAGCCGCAGCTGGCCTCGTTCGGACGGACCTTCCTCACCAGCCGCCTCCCGGGCGACCGCAACCAGGCCAACGGCGACGACCAGCGTCTGGCCGAGGACCGCGCCGTCTCCCACGGCACCCACGTCGCCGGCACCGCAGCCGCCGCCACCTTCAATGGCGTCGGCGTGGCCGGCGTGGCGCCGATGGCGCGGCTGATGCCGCTGAACGTGTTCGGCCGCCACACCTCGGCCAAGACCATCGACATCCTGCAGGCCATGCTCTACGCGGCCGGGCTGGACAACGGCGCCGGCGTGCTGCCGGCGCGCCGGGCCGACGTGATCAACCTGAGCATGGGCAGCCCCGGCGCCTGTGGCGTGGCCTTCCAGGACACCATCAACCGGGTGCGTGCAGCCGGCACACTGGTCGTGGCCGCGGCCGGCAGCCTGGCGGACAACCCCGGCGGTCAGCCCGCCGAGGTCCACCAGCCCGCCAACTGCGCGGGCGTCATCGCCGTGGGTGCCGTCGACTCGAACCGGCAGCTCTCGCGCTATGCCAACTCCGGTACCGCGCTGACCGCGATGGCGCCCGGTGGCGACCTCGGCACGGACGCGGCCTCCATCGGCCTGAGCGAGGGCATCTTCAGCACCCTCGTCAACTACACCGGCGACGGACAACGCGTGGCGGGGGTCGGTCCGCTGCAGGGCTCCTCGATGGCCACGCCGCAGGTCAGTGGTGTGCTCGCCCTGATGCGCTACCTCAACCCGGACCTGTCCGTGGAGGACATCGACGCGCTGTTCGCCGCCGGCCGGCTGACCGACGATCTGGGCGCCACCGGCCACGACAGCCTCTACGGCCACGGGCTGATCAACGCGCGCAAGGCCGTTGACGCCGCGCTCGAATCCGCCACCGGCTCCAGCAGCACGACGAGCGGCGCGGCCACGCTGGGCATCCGCCCGGCCCGGCTGGACCTTGGCAGCCTGCGCAGCGCGGCCACCATCGACCTCGTGGTGACCTCGGGCAAGCGCGCCTCGGTCACCGCGACCGTCACCGCCGTGCGCAGCAGCAGCCCGGCGCTCACGCTGCGCACCGGCACCGCCGACCCCAGCATCAGCCTGAACCGGCAGCTCCTCGACGTCGACCGCCGCCTGCTGCCCGCGGACGGCAGCTTCAGCGCCACCATCACGCTGACGCTGAGCAACGGCGCGGAGCTGACCGTGCCGGTCACGCTCGACCGGCCCGCCGGCAGCGCCAGCAGCGGCCCCGGTTTCGGGCCGGTCTACGTGACGCTGAGCGATCCGGACACCGGCCGGTTGCTGCACACCGTGCTGGTGCACGCCAGCCAGGGGCGCTACGCCTGGCAATTCAGCGGCTACCGGCGCGCGAAGGTGGTGGTCCGCGCCGGTGCCGATCCGAACAACGACGGCACCGTCTGCGGGCCGGGCGAGCCGTGTGGTGCCGAGCGGATCCTGTCACTGTCAGCGGACCAGACCGACCTGGATCTGAACCTGTCACCGGCCCCCTGGGGACCCTGAAGCACATTCTTAGCGCTACGGGTTCCCCCTGGCGATGGCGGGTCGAATCTCGGTATATTCGCCGAATCGACTGCCTCAACTGCCACCGGGAGCCCATGACCACGCCCTCAGCGCCGCTTCGACCCCGCCCGCACCGGTGGACCGCCTGCCTCGCAAGGCCCCTGCTCGGCCTGGTGATCACTGCGGCCGCGCAGGTCGCTTCGGCCCAGGGCCTGCAGGTCACCCGCAATCCGGTGGCCGACACCAGCAGCACCAGCCAGTCGAAAGCCGGGCCGACCGCGTTGCGCGTGCTCTCGACCCGCAGCCACATGCAATGCCCGCTGCCGGGCAAGAACACCCGCCTGCTGAGCATCGACTCGCCGCGCGAGTGGGACGACACCATCGAACACCAGGACGAGATCACCGCGCTGGGCCGCAAGGTGCGCTGGTCCAGGGAGCGGGTGCTGGTCTATGCACTCGAATCCAAGCCCTACGCAGGGGTGCGCCTGGACGCTCCGTCGCGGGTGATCCGGCTGGCGCAGGGCGTGCTGTACTGGCCCGTGCGGCAGGTGATGCCGGAAATGGGCGCCGAAAAGGCGACCGTGCTGACCCGGCCCTGCGTCATGACGACCATTGACCGCGCCTACTGGCAGCGCATCAAGGTCGTGCCGACACGGCCCTGAGATTGCAATTTCTTCAGTAATTTCCATTTTTCGGGAACAACCGATCAATTACTCCCCGTTTTGCGGGAATTGACTCGGTGCTCCGGCGGTTAGAACAGACGCATCCTGCAACCTCTGTTCGCCTGCGCTGCACCGTGGATCCCGATGGATCGACCAGCCAGGCCCACCACCGCGATGGCCCTCTGTTCCTTCCTGCGTCCGTACACCGCGGCGCCTGCACTGCTGCTGGCCTTGCTGGCGGGGTGTGGCGGCGGCAGCGCTGGCGCTCCGCTCGCCGACGCGCTGATGACCACCGCAGACGCCCTCGCCACCACGAAAACTGCCACCGCGCCGAGCCTGCTCACGGTGCGCGCCAAAGGCAGCCTCTACGCCGGGGTCGGTCCAGTCATGGTGGTCCGCGTCAACCAGCAGGTGGTCGGCACAGTCGAGGTGAAGAACACCGCCGACTGGGCCGACTTCACTTTCAGCGTCCCGGCCCTGCGCGGCGGCGACAAGGTCGATGCGGTCTTCACCAACGACCTCTCTGCCAATGGCGTCGACCGCAACCTCTACATCGCCTCGCTGGGCAACGGCACGACGGTGCTGCTGCCCTTCACCACCGGCATCGTCATCGACCGCGGCACCGGCAGCGCGGCGTTCGACGGTCAGGACCTGCTCCCCGGCAGCAGCACCCTGGCCAGCGACGGGGCCCTGCGGGTCACCTGGCCCACTGCGTCCGGTTCAGCGGGATCGACCCTCCCACGCCGCAAGGAGGCGGCCCGGTTGCTGCTCCAGGCCAGCTTCGGCCCGACGGCCGCGGCGGTCGATGCACTGGCCGCGACCACCGACGCCAGCTGGATCACCGCCCAGATGGCCCTGCCCGCCACCAACGACTTCGTCAATGCGGTGCAGGCACGTTACAGCCAGAGCGACAGCTACCGGCCGGGCGGCGACCAGTACGACCCGTCTGAAATCGTGCGAATCTTCTGGCGCACGGCCCCGGCAGCACCGGACCAGCTGCGCAAGCGCACCGCCTTCGCGCTGCACCACATCTTCATGGTGTCCCAGGTCGATGCCAATCTGTGGTTCCACAGCCGCGCCTACGCCAACTACCTCGACCTGCTGAACCGCAACGCCTTCGGCAACTTCCGCACGCTGCTCGAGGAGATGGCGCTCAGCCCGGCCATGGGCATCTACCTCTCGCACCTGCGCAACCGCAAGGAAGATCCATCGATCAACCGGCAGCCGGACGAGAATTTCGCGCGCGAGCTGATGCAGCTCTTCACCATCGGCCTGCAGGAGCTGAATCCGGATGGCAGTCTCAAGCTCGACAGCACCGGCCAGCCGATCGAGACCTACCGCAATGCCGACGTGATGGCGCTCGCCAAGGTCTTCACCGGCTTCACCTGGGGCTTCCCCGACGGCCAGATGACCAGCGACAAGTTCGGCTGGCTCGACCCGGCCTACACCGCCGCCACCGACCAGCGTGTCGATCTGCAGCGCATGAAGCCCCTCGCCGACCAGCACTCCACGGCCGAGAAGAAGCTGTTCACCGGCAAGCCCTGGGCGGTGACACTGCCAGCCGGGTCGTCGGCGCAAGCCGACGTGAAGGCCGCGCTGGACACGCTGTTCCGGCACCCCAACGTCGGCCCCTTCATCGGGCGCCAGCTCATCCAGCAGCTGGTCACCAGCCAGCCGAGTGCGGCCTACGTGGGCCGCGTTGCCGCGGTCTTCAACAACAACGGCACAGGCGTGCGGGGTGATCTGGGTGCGGTCGTGCGCGCCATCCTGCTGGACCCCGAGGCACGCACGGTCCCGACCGCAGGCAGCCCGTCCGGCAAGCTGCGGGAGCCGGTGCTGGGCATGCTCCACTGGATGCGGACCTTCGGCGCCCGCTCGATCAACGGCCGCTACCGCATGGGCTGGCAACTGGATCCGCTCGGTGAAACGCCGTTCCGGGCGCCCTCGGTGTTCGGCTATTTCCGCCCCGGCTATGTCCCGCCGAGCCCGGGGTTTGCGCCCCGCAAGGCCACGGCACCCGAGTTCCAGATCCTCGACGAAAACAGCGTGGCCGCCTGGGCAAACCTGGCCGACGCGATGGGCAGCGGGGGCCTCGGCTGGGTCGACACCGTCCCGGAGATCCCCGGCAACTACAGCTACCTGCTGAATGCGCTCGCCAACGGCGGTGTCAGCGGTCTGCTGGACGAGATCGACGTGCTGCTGCTGGGCGGCCGCATGTCGGCCACGCTGCGCAAGCTCCTGACCGAGGCGGTGGTCAGCGTCGCGGACGGCAGCCCGCGCAGCTACCCCGACCGTGTCCATCTGGCGGTCTTCCTGACCTTGGCTTCTCCCGAATTCCGGATCCAACGCTGAACCCCACCATGAACGCCTCGCGCCGCCATTTCCTGCGCCAGTCCTGCGGACTGGCCGCCACCGCCGCGCCGCTGCTGCCCGGTTTCGACACGCCGCTGGCCATGGGACTGGCGGGCATCGGCGCGCTGGCCGCCGGGCAAGCGGTGGCCGCCGACACCAGCGGCTACCGCGCCCTGGTCTGTCTGTACCTGGCCGGTGGCAACGATGCCCACAACTGGATCGTGCCCACGGACAGCGCCAGCCATCTGGACTACACCCGGGCACGGGGCCCGCTGGCGTGGCCGGCCCAGCAACTCCAGGCGCTCAGCAGCACCGGTCAGGCCGCAGGCCGCAGCTTCGGCATGCCTCTGGAGCTGGCACCGATGCGCAAGTGGTACGAAGCCGGCAAGCTGGCCGTGCTGTCCAACGTCGGTGCGCTGGCGCGCCCGCTCACCAAGGCCGAGTACACGGCGGGCGGCTCCGCGGTGCCGCCGAAGCTCTACTCGCACAACGACCAGCAGTCGTTCTGGCAGTCGCTGGCACCGGAAGGCGCGGCGTCCGGCTGGGGCGGGCGCATGGGCGATCTGCTGCAGTCCGCCAACACGCAGCCGCTGCTGACGAGCGTCTCCGCGTCCGGCAACGCCGTCTTCCTCACCGGCCAAACGGTGCAGCAATACCAGATCGGCGAATCGGGCCCGATCCGCATCGAAGCCCTCGGACGCGACCGGATGATGGGGTCCACGCAGACCGCGGCGCTGCTGCGCCGGGTCATCCTCGCCGGGGGAAGTGATCCGTTCCAGTCCGACTACGCGCGCCTCACACAGCGCTCGCTCGACACCACCGCACTGCTGGGCACGGCGCTGGCCAATGCCGCCGTGCCTGCGCTGCCGACCACGGCGCTCACGCTGCCCTCCGGCGGCAGCCTGCGCCTCGACCAGGAGGGGCTGGCCCGGCAGTTGCGCATGGTCGCGCAGATGATCGCGGCGGGACCGGGTCTGGGCATGCGCCGCCAGGTGTTCATGGTGTCGGTCGGCGGCTTCGATACCCACGCGAACCAGTTGCGCGACCAGCCCCTGCTCATGGCCCGCGTGGCCCACAGCGTGGACTGGTTCCTCACCGCGCTCCAGGGCGCCGGCCTGCTCGACCGCATGACCCTGTTCACCGCGAGCGATTTCGGCCGCACCCTGACCAGCAACGGCCAAGGCAGCGACCACGGCTGGGGCTCGCACCACTTCATCGCGGGGGGCGCGGTCAAGGGTCGCCAGATCTACGGCAACTTTCCCATCACTGCGCTCGGCACCAGCACGGACGTCGATAGCGGCCGCCTGCTGCCCACGGTCTCGGTGACGGAGTACGCCGCCACGCTCGGCCACTGGATGGGCCTGAGCCGCAGCGAACTGGGCACGGTGCTGCCCAACCTGGGCAACTTCTCCGTGTCAGACCTGGGTTTCCTGGCCTGACACGGCGCGCCCCCGGGACGCTCAGGTGCCCTTGGACACCGTGATGGTCGGGAACTTGGACGAGTAGTCCTTGGCCTTGTCCGCGACCTTCACCGCGATGCGGCGCGCCACCGTCTTGTAGAGCGCAGCGATCTCGCCGTCCGGCTCGGCCACCACGGTCGGGCAGCCGGCGTCGGTCTGCACGCGGATCGACAGGTTCAGCGGCAGCGCGCCGAGGTACTCGATGTCGTATTCCGCCGCCATCTTCTTGCCGCCGTCAGCGCCGAAGATGTGCTCGGTGTGGCCGCAGTTCGGGCAGCAGTAGACGGCCATGTTCTCGACCACGCCGAGGATGGGCACGCTGACCTTCTCGAACATCTTCAGGCCCTTCTTGGCGTCGAGCAGCGCGATGTCCTGCGGCGTCGTGACGATCACCGCGCCGGTCAGCGGCACCTTCTGCGCCAGCGTCAGCTGGATGTCGCCGGTGCCCGGGGGCATGTCGACGATCAGGTAGTCGAGGTCCTTCCAGTTGGTCTGGCGCAGCAGTTGCTCCAGCGCCTGGGTGGCCATCGGGCCGCGCCAGATCATGGCCTGGTCGTTGTCCACCAGGAAGCCGATCGACATCACCTGCAGGCCGTGGCCGATCAGCGGCTCCATGGTCTTGCCGTCGTAGCTCTCCGGGCGGGCGCCGGTGATGCCGAGCATCATGGGCTGGCTCGGGCCGTAGATGTCGGCGTCGACGATGCCGACCGCCGCACCTTCGGCGGCCAGCGCCAGCGCCAGGTTCACGGCCGTCGTGCTCTTGCCGACGCCGCCCTTGCCGGAGGCCACGGCGATGATGTTCTTCACGCCGGGCAGCAGCTGCACGCCGCGCTGCGCCGAGTGCGCGACGATCTTGCTGGTGACGCTGACGCTGACGTTGGCGACGCCCTCGACCGAGCGGGCCGCGGCGATCAGCGCGCTGCGCAGACTGTCGATCTGGCTGGCCGCGGGATAGCCGAGTTCCACGTCGAACGCGACATCGCTGCCGCTGACGCGCAGGTTCTTCAACTGGCGGGTGGACACGAAGTCCCGGCCGGTGTTGGGGTCGATGACAGCCTGGAGGGCTTGCTTGATCGCTGCGTCGTTGATGTTGGACATGATGTGGTCAGAGAAAAACAGCCCGCAGTCTAGCGAACCCCTCTCGCAGCGGTGAAAGGGAAAGTCGCTAGGTGCAAAGCGGTATTCGCGCATCGGCCGCGATCTCGCTCCAAACTGGAGCAATCAGCGCCGGATCTCCACCGGCTCGGCCACGGCTTCGACCACCACATCGCCCCGCGGCAGCGCCACACAGGGCAGGATCCAGCCGCTGGCACGATCCTCGGCGGTGAGTCCCGGCCAGTCGACGCGGTAGGCGACCTCGCCTGCCACCAGCCGGCACAGGCAGGCGCGACAGGTGCCGTTGCGGCAGGAACTGCGCAGACGAACGCCCGCGCCCCGCGCCGCCTCGACCAGCGACTGCCCCGGTGCCACACGCACGCACCAGCCCAGCGGCTGCACGGTCAGGACGGGTCGCGGATCGGCGGGATCGACAGGATCGGGCGGCGGGCTCGGATTCATCGCCGCCACGATACCGCGGCGACCTAAAATCGCCCTCCTTCCCGCGCACTCTGCCAAGACGCCACGACATGACCCGCCAGCTCTTCGTCACCACCGCCCTGCCCTACGCCAACGGCAAGTTCCACATCGGCCACATCATGGAGTACATCCAGGCCGACATCTGGGTGCGGTACCAGCGGATGCAGGGCCACCAGGTCCACTTCGTCGGCGCGGACGATGCCCACGGCGCACCGATCATGATCGCGGCAGAAAAGGCCGGCATCACCCCCCAGCAGTTCGTCGCCAACATCGCCGCCGGCCGCAAGGAATACCTCGACGGCTTCCACATCAGCTTCGACAACTGGCACTCGACCGATGGCGTCGAGAACCACGAGCTGGCCCAGGACATCTACCGCGGCCTGCGCGACAACGGGCTGATCGAGGTCCGCGCCGTCGAGCAGTTCTTCGACCCCGAGAAGGGCATGTTCCTGCCCGACCGCTTCATCAAGGGCGAGTGCCCCAAGTGCGGCGCGAAGGACCAGTACGGCGACTCCTGCGAATCCTGCGGCGCCGTTTACAGCCCGACCGAACTGATCCAGCCCTACTCGGCGCTGTCGGGCGCGACGCCGGTGCTGCGGACCAGCGACCACTACTTCTTCAAGCTGAGCGATCCGCGCTGCGTCGAGTTCCTGCAGCAATGGACCACCGAGCCGGGCAAGCTCCAGCCCGAAGTGCTCAACAAGATCAAGGAATGGTTCACCAAGGACGACGAGGGCAAGGGCGGCCTGGGCGACTGGGACATCTCGCGGGATGCACCGTATTTCGGCATCGAGATCCCGGACGCGCCGGGCAAGTACTTCTACGTCTGGCTGGACGCGCCGATCGGCTACCTGGCCTCGCTGAAGAACTGGTTCGACAAGGGCGGCCCGAAGGCGAAGTACGGCGACACGCGCAGCTACGCCGAGTTCATGGCCGACCCGGCGATCGAGCAGTACCACTTCATCGGCAAGGACATCACCTACTTCCACACGCTGTTCTGGCCCGCGACGCTGCACTTCAGCGGCCGCAAGACGCCGGACAACGTCTTCGTCCACGGCTTCCTGACCGTCAACAACGGCGAGAAGATGAGCAAGAGCCGCGGCACCGGCCTGGACCCGCTGAAGTACCTGTCGCTGGGCATGAACGCCGAGTGGCTGCGCTACTACATCGCCGCCAAGCTGAACGCCCACGTCGAGGACATCGACTTCAACCGCGACGACTTCACCGCCCGCGTCAACGCCGACCTGGTGGGCAAGTACATCAACATCGCCAGCCGCGCCGCCGGTTTCATCAGCAAGCGCTTCGGCGGCCAGCTGAGCAGCGACCTGGGCGTCGAGGGCCGCGTGCTGCTCGACACGCTGCGCGCCCACCGCGACACGGTGACCGGGCTGTACGAGGCGCGTGAACTCGGCAAGGTGCTGCGCGAGATCATGGCGCTGGCCGACCGCGTCAACGAGTACGTCGACCAGAACAAGCCGTGGGAACTCGCCAAGCAGGCCGGGCAGGACGCCGTGTTGCACGATGTCTGCTCGGTCTGCATCGAGGCGTTCCGGCTGCTGACGATCTACCTCAAGCCCGTGCTGCCGAAGCTGGCAGCGCAGGTCGAAGCCTTCCTCCAGGTCGAGCCGCTCGACTTCCACGCCGCCAACCGCGCACTCGGCGGCCACACCATCGGCACCTACCAGCACCTGATGCAGCGCGTCGATCCGAAGCTGCTGGAGGAACTCTTCGCCGCACCCGAGCCGGAGAAGGTCATCCCCGGCGGCGAGGACATCGCCCCGGAAATCAAGATCGACGACTTCACCAAGGTCGACCTGCGCATCGCGAAGATCGTCAAGGCCGAGACAGTGGACGGCTCGACCAAGCTGCTGCGCCTGACGCTCGACGCCGGTGAAGGCCGCACCCGCAACGTCTTCTCCGGCATCGCCTCGGTCTACAAGCCAGAAGATCTGGAAGGCAAGCTCACCGTGATGGTCGCCAACCTCGCGCCGCGCAAGATGAAGTTCGGCATCAGCGAAGGCATGGTGCTGGCCGCCAGCGACGCCGACGAGAAGAAGAACCCGGGGATCTTCGTGCTGGAGCCCTTCCCGGGCGCGCAGCCGGGCATGCGCATCCGCTGAGGCCGGACGCAGCTTGTCTCCGACGAGACAAGCTGTACGGGTTAGCGCCCCTCACGCCCGGACCTTGTCGAGGACTACGCTGTCGATCCCGCCTTGTCCCTCGGAGATCGACCATGCAGACGTTCTCGCCCCGCCCCCCCACGCTGCGCCTGACCGCCCTGGCGCTGGCCGCCACAGCCTTGCTCGCTGCCTGTGGCGGTGGTGATGACCCGGCCCCGGTCGTGCCCGAAGAAACCCGCACCCAGGACACCCGCACCTTCACCGCCGACGCCACCGCGACCACCTTCGCCGCCATGGCCGCCGCCCCGGGCGACGTGACCGCCATGGCCACCACCAGCCGCTGGGCGGGTGTGCAGGGCGGCGCGGCCTACCGCGTCGAGGTGCCGGCCAACTGGAACGGCAAGCTCGTCATGTACGCCCACGGCTACGCCGGCACCGGCGCCGCGCTCGGCGTGAACAACCCGTCGATCCGCCGCTACCTGATCCAGAACGGCTATGCCTGGGCAGCGTCCAGCTACAGCAAGAACTACTACGACGTGCGCGCCGGTGTGGAAGACACCAACGCGCTGGCGCTCGCCTTCAACAAGATCGCCGCCGCGAACGGCCGCACGCTGTCCTCGCCGACCAAGACGTACATCACCGGCCATTCGATGGGGGGCCACATCACGGCAGCCGCCATCGAGGACGAGGCCCAGACCACCGCCATCAACAAGGTCCAGTACAGCGGTGCGGTACCGATGTGCGGCGTGCTGGGCGACGCCGAGCTGTTCAACCAGTTCGCCGCCATGCAGGTCACCGCGCAGGCGCTGGCCGGGCTGCCGAGCTACCCGACCGACAAGTGGAGCGAGATCAGCGCGCTGGTGACCAGCACGCTGTTCACCACCTTCCCGTCCGCGCCGACCGCCACGGGCGCCAAGTACCTGTCGGTGCTGAAGAACATCACCGGCGGCGAGCGTCCGATGTTCAACCTGGGCATTGCCTTCGGCGGCAGTTTCCCCTCGGCCTGGGGCACCTTCGGCTCGGACGGCACCGTGACGGGCATCCTGAACAAGAACATCCTCGACACCCGCACCCTGACCTACGCCATCGACGGCGACGCGGCCGGCACCACGGCACTCAATGCCGCCGCGCTCAAGCTGACCCCGACGGCAGACGCCAACCGCCTGCGCCGCGACGGGCTGCGCTGGATTCCCCAGGCGAACGGCGAGTTCAAGATTCCCGTGGTCTCCATCCACACGCTGGGCGACCTGTTCGTACCCTTCAGCATGGAGCAGGTCTACCAGAAGCGCGTGGCCGCCAAGGGCAACAGCGCATGGCTGGTCCAGCGCGCGATCCGCGGCGTGAGCCACTGCGACTTCACCGTCGCAGAGCAGGCCACCGCCTTCGACGACATGATCAAGTGGGAGCGTGACGGCCTCAAGCCCACGGGCGACGACGTCGTGACGCCTGCCACCGTGGCGGCGGCCAGCTACGGCTGCAAGTTCACCAACAACACCCTGGGCACTGACGAAAGCCCCACGACCAACGCGCTGCGCCCGGCCACCCTGGCGAACTCCGTGCCTTGCCCCTGAGATCAACCGGATTTGCTTATTTTCTGATCTATGCAAGGGGCCTTCGGGCCTCTTGTGCGTTTGGCTTCAGGGTTCAACGACAGGCCCTTGCACCGACCTTGTAAGGGCACTGGTACACAACAGGCGCACACTGGTTGCAACGATGCCGGATCACGGCACAGGCCATCCAATGGAGACACTCCGCGTGCAGAACTGGTCCACCTACCTGTCGAAGCCAGCTTGGCTGCAGCGCCTGCACCCCTTCCATCCGCGCCTGCTGGACACCCTGCGCGCCGGCTACGGCCGCGAACGCCTCCTGGCCGATCTGGGCGCTGGCGCCACCGTCGGCATCGTGGCACTGCCGCTGGCCATGGCCTTCGCGATCGCCTCGGGCGTCAAGCCGGAACAGGGGCTTTACACCGCCATCATCGCGGGCTTCCTGATCTCCGCACTGGGCGGCTCGGCGGTGCAGATCGGTGGCCCGGCCGGCGCCTTCATCGTCATCATCTACGGGATCATCGAGCGCTACGGCCTGCCCAACCTGCTGATCGCGACCATGCTGGCCGGGGTGCTGCTGTTCGCAATGGGGCTGCTCAAGCTTGGCGGCATGGTGCGCTACATCCCGGTGTCGATCGTCATCGGCTTCACCAACGGCATCGCGGTGCTGATCGGGCTGTCACAGCTGCGGGACCTGTTCGGCCTGAAGATCGACAAGATGCCGGCCGACTTCTTCGCCCAGATCCACACGCTCTGGCAGCACCGGGACAGCTTCAACCCCTGGGCCTTCGCGCTCGGCGCGGCCTGCCTGGGCGGGCTGTTCGTCTGGCTGCGGCTGTTCAAGCCGGGCACCATCCTGCCCGCGCAGGTGGTCGCCGGCCGCAGCGCGCGGGTCATCTCGCGCGTGCCAGGGCCGATCGTGGCGCTGGTGACCCTGACGCTGGCGAGCTGGCTGCTGCACCTGCCGGTGGAGACCATCGGCTCGCGCTTTGGCGGCATCCCGCAGGCGCTGCCAGCCTTCGACCTGCCCGAGTTCACCTGGGCCACCGCCAAGCAGCTGCTGATGCCGACGCTGACCATCGCGCTGCTCGGGGCGATCGAGTCGCTGCTGTGCGCCCGGGTCGCCGACAACATGGGGGATTTCCAGCGCCACGATCCGAACCAGGAGCTGATGGCGCAGGGTGTGGCCAACTTCGTCGTGCCGCTGTTCGGCGGCATCCCGGCCACCGGCACCATCGCCCGCACCGTCACCAACGTGCGCGCCGGGGCGGTGTCGCCGGTGGCGGGGATGGTGCACGCGCTGGCGCTGCTGCTGGTCATGTTGGTGGCCGCGCCGCTGGCGATGAACGTGCCGCTGGCGGTGCTGGCCGGCATCCTGCTGTTCGTGGCGTGGAACATGGGCGAGTGGCACGAGTTTGCGCGGCTGCGGCACTTCAAGCTGCCCTACCGCTCGGTGCTGCTCGGCACGTTTTTCCTCACCGTCATCTTCGACCTGACCATCGCGGTGGAGGTCGGGCTGCTGCTGGCCTGCGGCTTCTTCATCTGGCGCATGAGCCAGCTGTTCCAGGTCGAGCGGGTGTCCGCAGACACCGCCCCCACCGGCGACTTCCAGGACACGCTGCCGACCCCGCCGCCAGGCGTCGAGGTTTTCAGTCTCTACGGCACGCTGTTCTTCGGCGCGGTCGGCAAGGTCGAGTCGCTGCCCGAGCGCCTGCGCGCCGGCACCAGCGTCGTCGTGCTGGAGATGCACCGGCTGATCTCGGTCGACACCTCGGGCGTCGACGCGCTGGTGCAGCTGCACCGGCAGTTGCAGCGCCGTGGCGTGCGGCTGATCGTGGCGGCGCTCAACGAGCAGCCCCGCTCGCTGCTGACCCGCTCCGGCTTCGACACCCTGCTCGGCGAACACGGCATCGCGCCGACGCTGGCTGCTGCGCTCGAAGCCGCGCACCTGTATGCGGATCCGCTCAGCGGGCGTCCGGCAGGCTCCAGTCCAGCAGGTTGAACCACAGCGCCTGCGTATCGACCAGACGCCAGACCTCCGGATCAAACACCAGGCCGGCCAGCAAGGTCAGGGGCTCGATCACATCGGCCGCAACAGGATCACGCCGCAGCACGTCCAGCAACGCCACGATCGCCTGTGCCAGCGCCACTTGCTGCGCCGTCGACGCCTGTCCGTCCGCCACATCGCCCACCAGCGCCAGCACCGGAGCCAGCGCCCTGGCCAACTGCTGCGACCAAGGCTGCCGGGGATCAACCGGCTTGATCGCAGGCACCTCACCGTGCGTGAGCTGCCGCGCCAGCCGGTCGCCCCGCTCGGCCTTGCTGCGCGCATCGAGCCAGAGTCCGAACGCCTCGGTCCACAGATAAGCCAGCCCCAGCAGACCGACCGGCTCCCCTCTGATCAGCTCGAATTCGATCTCCCACACCGGCAACGTCCGACCGCCACCCTCGATCTGACCGACATCCAGCGCCACCTCGACCACCGCGCCGTCGGCCTCCACCTCGGTGTGGGTGCGGGTGATGTCGGTGGAGAACTGCAGCGCCAGATCGGCTGGCGTGCGCCCCGCACCTTCCAGCAGCGCGAGCAGGGCGACGCCAGCGGGTGTGCCGGCGTGGCGTTCCAGCGACAGTGCGGGTGCCTCGTCGCCGGAGTCGGTGCCGAGCGGCGCGTTGTGTTCCAGCCGGGTCATCAGGCCGTCGCCGCGGCCCTTGAGGGTCTGCACCCAGCCCTCGCCCTCCTGCCGCAGCCGCAGCGCGAAGGCCGAGCGCGCCAGCAGGCGGTCACCGGTGTCGAAGTAGCGGGCGCGCAGCCGGGTGGTCGCGCTGGCGGCGTCGCGCAGGGACTCGGACAGCGACGCACGGGAAGCGGGGGGAATCTGGAATTTCAGTTCAATCTCTTGCATGACAGCGCCTGTAAAATCAGGGGTTCACTCTATAGCCATAGCGTCCGCCCCCGCTCACACACCATGCCGCTCTTCTGGAAGCACTACAAGTCCGAGACCACCCAGTTCATCGAGAGCCTGAAGAAGCAGGACCCGAAGCTGGAGCAGCGCCAGCGCGAAGGCCGTGCCCTGCTGTGGGACCGCGAGCAGAACCGCAGCGCCCAGGGCGACTTCAACACCGCCAACGTGCCGCAGCAACCCTACGTCTACCAGACCAAGGCCTGACGTGACCCAGGATCCCGGCACCGCCGCGTCGGACACCGACCCGGCGCTGCTGGCGCTGGCCCGGCTGTATGGCGAGCCGCTGTTCGCGCTGCCGCAGGATCTCTACATCCCGCCCGAGGCGCTGGCCGTCTACCTCGATGCCTTCGAGGGCCCGCTGGACCTGCTGCTCTACCTGATCCGGCGGCAGAACTTCAACATCCTCGACATCCCCATGGCCGAGGTGACGCGCCAGTACCTGGCCTACGTCGACCAGCTGCGCGAACACCACCTCGAACTCGCTGCCGAGTACCTGCTCATGGCGGCGATGCTCATCGAGATCAAGTCCCGCATGTTGCTGCCGCCCCGCCAGGTGGCCGCCGACCAGGAAGCCGCCGATCCGCGGGCCGAGCTGGTGCGGCGCCTGCTGGAGTACGAGCGCATCAAGCTCGGCGCGCTGAAGATCGACCAGCTGCCACTCGTCGGGCGCGACCTGCTCGCCGCGGCGGTGCACATCGAACAGGCCCTGGAGCCGCGCCTGCCCGACGTCAGCCCGATCGACCTGCGCAACGCCTGGGCCGATGTCCTCAAGCGCGCCAAACTGACCCAGCGCCACCACATCGGCCGCGAGGCGCTGTCCGTGCGCGAGCACATGACGCTGGTGCTGCGCGCGCTGCAGGGCCGGCGCTTCGTCGAGTTCCACGACCTGTTCGACGTCACACGCGGTGTGCCGGTGCTGGTCGTGACCTTCATCGCCATGCTGGAACTGGCCCGCGAGCGCCTGCTGGAGATCACCCAGGCCGAGGCCTTCGCGCCCATCTACGTGCGGCTGACCTACACCCCGTCCTGAGCAGACCTCGCCCGGCACTCCCCCCTGCACTCCTCATACACTCCGCTGAAAACCCTTCAGGAGTGTGCAGATGTCCACGATCCAAGCCGGCATTGCGGCCCGCGTTCCCGCCCACGGCCGCTACCTCAGCCTGGCCTTGCGCCCCGACGCCGATGCCGCCGTGCGCACCACGCTGCAGGCGCTGGCCGCCGAGGCCGACGGCCTGCACACCGTCGTCGGGCTGGGTGCCACGCTGGTCGCACGGCTCGACGCCGCCGTGCCCGGCCTGCGCAGCTTCAGCGCGCCGCCGGCCAGCCGGGTCGATCTGCCGGCCACGCCCACCGAGCTGTGGCTGTGGCTGCGCAGCGAGGACGATCCCGGCGCACTGCTTCATCGGGGCCGCGCTCTGGCCGGCCTGCTGGCGCCCGCCTTCGACGTCACCCACGAACTCGCCGCCTTCCGCCACCGCGACGGCCGCGACCTGACCGGCTACGAGGACGGCACCGAGAACCCCACCGGCCGCGACATGGTCGACACCATCGGCGTGCAGGGCCAGGGACCGGGGCTGGACGGCGGCAGCTTCGTCGCCGTGCAGCAGTGGGAGCATGCGCTGGACCGCTTCGACCGGTTCGACCGCAGCACGCAGGACCGCATGGTCGGCCGCCGCCGCGACGACAACGTCGAACTCGACGATGCCCCACCCAGCGCCCACGTCAAGCGCACCGCGCAGGAGAGTTTCTCGCCCGAGGCCTTTGTCGTGCGGCGCTCGATGCCGTGGATCGAGGGTGGGCGCTGCGGCCTGCACTTCACGGCCTTCGCCACCGGCTTCGACGCCTTCGAGGCCCAGCTCGCCCGCATGGCCGGGGTCGAGGATGGCGTGGTCGACGACCTCTTCCGTTTCAGCCAGCCGGTCAGCGGCGCCTATTACTGGTGCCCGCCGGTACACGCGGGCCGGCTGGACCTGCGCCGCCTGTACTAAGGCATGAGCCGCGCCCTATCTGAACAACTGTGGCGTGAATTACCGTTTCCACCCCTCGGTCCTGACCGGGCAAACGCATAAGATGCTCGGAGCAAATCTGTCACTTCCGGGGTTTCTCCCAGGCAAACCGCTGGCAACACGCTCCCATGACACCGTTCCCTCGTCCGGTCGCCGCACTGTTGGCCCTGCTGCTGTCCGCAGCCGGGGGCCGGGCATCGGCCGCACCGGACGAATTCCTGTACACCGTCCAGCCGGGTGACTCGGTCTGGACGCTCGCGGCGCGCTACCTGCACCAGCAGCACACCTGGCAGGACCTGCGAACGAACAACCAGCTGCGCAACGACCGGCTGCAGCCCGGTCAGGTGCTGCGCATCCCGCTGCCCTGGCTGCGGCTGACGACGCAGGAAGCCCGGCTCGCGGTGCTGCAAGGCGGTGTCACGCTCAACAGCGGCACCGGCTGGACAGCCGCCCGGGCCGACACCGCCCTGCCCCCGGGCACCTGGCTGCGCACCCCCGCGGACGGCACCGCAACACTGCTGATGCAGGACGGCACGCGGGTGCTGGTGCGTCCGTCCAGCGAGTTGCGCCTGATCCCGCTCGACCGGGCGCAGCAGGAAGCGTGGATCAAGGCGCAGCCGGCCAGCGACGCGGGACCGCGCACCAGCGCCAGCACGGCCCCGGTGCGCATCGAACTGCTGCGGGGCGGCCTGGAGAGCACCGTGCAGCCGCAGCGGGACGACAGCCGCTTCGAGATCCGGACGCCGTCGGCCGTGACCACCGTGCGCGGCACCGAATTCCGCGTCTCCGCCGATGCGGACAGCACGCGGGCCGAGGTCGTGCATGGCCGGGTCGATTTTGGCAACGCGCTGGGCAACGTTCCGCTGGGGACGGCCACCGGCTCCCGCGCCGACCTGGGCCTGCAGCCGGTGGCCGCCGTGCCGCTGCTGGCAGCACCTGCACTGGAAGCCACCGCCGACACGCTCTCCGCCGACCAGATCCGCGCCCTGCGCTGGCCGCCGATCGACGGCGCCGTGGCCTACCGCGTGCAGTGGTTTGGCGCCGATAGGCCAGCCCGCCTGCTGCACGAATCGGTGCAGGAGCAGGTCCAGCCGGATGTGCCGCCCCTCACCGACGGCCCGTACCAGCTGCGCGTGCGGGCCATCGACGCCATGGGGCTGGAAGGCCTGCCTGCCGCCCGTTCGCTCACGCTGCGCACCCCGCCACCACGGCCCCGGACACCGCCACTGGACGTCCACTGGCTCGACCGCCGCGTCGAACTGCGCTGGCCACCGCTCGATCCGCAGGCCTGTGTCCAGGTGCAGATCGCCACGGACAGCGCCTTCGCGCAGGTGGTCCTCGATGAACTGACACCCCGAGAGGGGCTGAACCTGCCCGCGCCACACCGGCCCGGGCCTTACCTCGTACGCGTTCGAGTGCTGCAGACCGATGGTGGTCGCAGCGGGTGGTCCGAGCCGCGCGCCTTCGACCCTCGCTCGCCCCAGGAACCCCCGCCGTGATCCAGCCCACTCCCTTCGCCCGGAGAACCCTCGCGCTCTGGCTGATGTCGGCCCCCTGGTGGTTCGCCGCCGTGCTGAGCGCCCTGCTCCTGCTGACGGCCCGCCCGCTGGTCGACCGCTTCGATCTGGCCGTGCACGACCTGCTGTCCCGCAACGTGGTCGAGCCGCTGTCCGGGCCGATGCCCGCGGCTGACAGCATCGTCGTCGCCATCGACGACGCCAGCCTGCAGGCACTCGGTCGCTGGCCGTGGCCCCGGCAGCGCCACGCCGAGCTGATCGACGTGCTGCGCAGCGCCGGCACGCAGGCGGTCGGCTACAACGTGCTGTTCACCGAACCCTCCGCCGATCCGGCCGAGGACACACGGCTGGCCGAAGCCATCGCCGCCCACGGCCAGATCGTGCTGCCCGTCGCACCGAGCAGCCGGCTCGACGACACCCGGATCCGGGTGCTGCAGCCCCTGCCCGTGCTCGCCAAGGCCGCCGCCGCACTGGGCCATGCCGAGTCGCCGATCGACCTGGACGGCCAGGTGCGCCGCGTCGCGCTGGTCGCCGGCAGCGGCTCGACGGCCTGGGAAGCGCTGCCCCTGGCCGTGCAGCGGGTGAGCGCCTCGCGCGCCAGCACGCTGTCCGGCGTCAATGTCAGCGCCCACGGGGTCGATCCATGGTGGCGCGAGCGGGTGCAGCTCATGCCCTCCGGCAGCAGCCCGATCTCGCAGATCTCCGCCTCCGAACTGCTGCGCGATCCCAGTCTGGTGACCCTGCTGACTGGCCGCGTGGTCTGGGTCGGCGTCACTGCCCAGGGCATCGACCCGATGGTGATCGTTCCCGGCTCCCGCGGCAGCACGACGCTGAGCACCGTGCAGTGGCAGGCCCAGGTGCACCAGGCCATGGACCGCAACCGCATGGTCAACCTGGCCAGCGAGCCGGTCGTGCTGGCGGCCAATGTGCTGCCGCTGGTGTTCGCCGCGCTGTTCGGGCGGCTGGTGATGCGTTCGCTGGGCGTGCGCCTCAAGGTGATGCTCTGGCTGCTGCCGCTGCCGCTGCTGGCGCAAGGCGCAGCCCTGCTCTGGGGACACTACTGGCTGCCGCTGGGGGCGATGGTGCTGGGCTGGTCGATCGCGCTGCTGCTCAGCCGGGCGCTCGAGCTGCGCAGCACGCGCACCGAGCTGCAGCGCGAGCGTGGTCTGGCCGAGGTCACGCTGCAGGCCATCACCGATGCGGTGATCACGCTCGACCACACCCACCGGGTCCGCTACCTCAACCCCAGCGCCGAGCGTCTGGCGCTGCCGGACACGCCCGGCGCCGCGCGCAACCAGCCCATCCAGTCCGTGCTGCGACTGGCGGGCACCGACGAGCCGATCCTGCTGCAGGCGATTGCCGACTGCCAGACGCAGCAGCGGGTCGTGACCATCGACCTGTCGCTGCATGTCGAGACCAGCGACGGCGAGCACCTGGTGCGGGCCGTCATCAGCCCGACGGGCAGCGCGGCCGACACGGAACGCGGGGTCGTGATCGTGCTGGCCGACATCACCGCCACGGCCCGCGCCGAACAGCTGGTCGAACACGGCAGCACCCACGACGGCCTCACCGGTCTGCCCAACCGCGTGCTGCTGACCGACCTGCTGGCGCACGCCCTCGCCCATGGCCGCCACCAGAGCCAGGCCCTGGCGGTGCTGTTCGTCGATCTGGACCGCTTCGGCCGCATCAACGACAGCCTCGGCCAGCGCCAGGGCGACGAGGTGCTGGAGGTGATCGCCGCCCGCCTGCGCCGGGTCTTCCGCGCCCACGACACCATCGCCCGCTGGGGCAGCGACCAGTTTGTCGTGCTGCTCGAGAACGTGACCTCGCGCGAGGTCGTGGCCGCGCTCGCCTCGCAGCTCATCGACGTGGTGGCCCGCGACCTGCGCGTGGACGATGTCGCCATCGCCTGCACCTGCAGCATCGGCATCGCGCTCTCGCCCGACGACGCGCAGACCACCGACGGCCTGCTGACGATGTCCGAGGCCGCCATGATGCGGGCCAAGGCGGCCGGTGGCGGGCGCTTCGAGTTCTACACCTCCGGCATGTCCACGCTGACCCGCGACTGGCTCGCGCTGGAGAACCGGCTGCGCCACGCGCTCGACGCCGGCGAGTTCGTGCTGCACTACCAGATCCAGACCGACCTGCGCTCCGGGCGCCCGATGGGGCTGGAGGCCCTGCTGCGCTGGCGGCAGGAGGACGGCGAGCTGTGGGCGCCGGCGCGCTTCCTGTCGATCACCGAGGAGACCGGGCTCATCGTGGCCGTGGGCAACTGGGTGATCCGCGAAGCCACGGCGCAGCTGCGGCGCTGGATCGACGCCGGGGTCACGCCGGTGCCGGTGTCGGTCAATGTCTCGGCCCGCCAGTGCATGGACTCGCACCTGATCGACGTGATCGCCGGGGCGCTGAAGGACGCGAACGTGCCGGCCTCGCTGCTCAAGGTCGAGATCACCGAGAGCACGGCGATGGCCGACCTCGACCACCTGCGCCAGTTGCTGCTGCAGCTGCGCCAGCTCGGCGTGGCCATCGCGCTGGACGACTTCGGCACCGGCTTCTCCTCGCTGGCCCACCTCAAGCGCTTCCCGGTCGACCAGATCAAGATCGACCCGAGCTTCATCGCCGACATCCACCGCGACCCGAACGGTGCGGCCATCGTGCGGGCGACCATCGCGCTGGCGCACGGGCTGGGCGTGCCGGTCGTGGCCGAGGGTGTGGAGAACGAGGCGCAGATCCGCTTCCTGCGCGAGCACCACTGCGACATCGTGCAGGGCTACCTCTACGGTCGCCCTGGCAGTCCCGACGCCGTCCGGGAGGCGCTCACATCAGCAGATGTTCCCCTGCATTATCGCCACCCAGAATCACATAGTTGACGCGGCGGATGTCCTGCAGCCGGGTGCCGCCGGCGTAGGAGATGGAGCTTTGCAGGTCCTCGCGCATCTCGCGCAGCGTGTCGGCCAGCTGGCCTTTCACCGGCTCCAGGATGCGCTTGCCCTCGACGTGGCGGTACTCGCCCTTGTTGAAGTCGCTGGCCGAGCCGTAGTACTCCTTGTAGAGCTGGCCATCGACCTCGACCGTCTGCCCCGGTGACTCCGCGTGGCCCGCGAACAGCGAGCCGATCATCACCATCGCCGCCCCGAAGCGCACGCTCTTGGCGATGTCGCCGTGGTGGCGGATGCCGCCGTCCGCGATCATCGGCTTCGTCGCCACGCGGGCACACCACTTCAGCGCCGAGAGCTGCCAGCCGCCGGTGCCGAAGCCCGTCTTCAGCCGCGTGATGCAGACCTTGCCGGGGCCGATGCCGATCTTGGTCGCGTCCGCCCCCCAGGCCTCCAGGTCGATCACCGCCTCGGGCGTGCCGACGTTGCCGGCGATCACGAAGGTGTGCGGCAGCTTCGTCTTGATGTGCTCGATCATGCGGCGCACGCTGTCGGCGTGGCCGTGGGCGATGTCGATGGTGATGTAGTCGGCCCCCACGCCCTCGGCGGCGAGCTGGTCGACCACCGCCATGTCGGCCGGCTTCACGCCTGAGCTGATCGAGACGAACAGCCCCTGCGCCCGCATCGAACGCGCGAAGGCGACGTTGTCCAGGTCGAAGCGGTGCATCACGTAGAAGTAGCCGTTGGCGGCCAGCCAGGCGGCCAGCGGCGCGTCCAGCACCGTCTTCATGTTGGCCGGCACCACCGGCAGGTGGAAGCGGCGACCGCCGAACTCCACCGCGGTGTCGCACTCGCTGCGGCTGTCCACGCGGCAGCGCCGGGGCAGGAGCAGGACGTTGTCGTAGTCGAAGATGTCCATGGGGCGTGACGCTCGAACTGTCGGGCGGCGGTGGGGCCGATGAGGAATTCTACGCCGCAGGCTGCGGGCGATCCGCGTGCGAATTGCCGTGAACTTTGCACGCAGGAAAGGTCCGACGTCATTCATTCGACTATGGACTTCCGGCGCCCGGCGCATTCAACTCGTTTCATTTCCGGCGCTGCGTGCCGGAATCCGTTCCACCTGTCGAACCGCTGCCATGACCACCTCCGAACAAGCTCCTGCCGCCAAGCCCAAGAAGCCCGCCACCAAGACTGCGACCAAGGCCACCGCCAAGATCCCCGCCAAGATCCCCGCCAAGGTCGTCGCGCAGTCGCTGCACATCGGCCTGAACGCCGTCAGCGCGGCGCACTACGGCGGCTGGAGCGGCGAACTCGCCGCCTGCGAGGCCGATGCCAGCGACATGCAGGCCATCGCCAAGGCCAAGGGCATGAAGGCGACCACGCTGCTGACCACCAAGGCCACCCGCGCGGCGGTGCTGGCCGCCATGCGCGCCGCCGCCAAGGCCCTCAAGCGCGGCGACTTCTTCTTCCTGACCTACTCCGGCCACGGCGGGCAGGTGGCCGACGTGACCGGCGAGGAACTCGACCGCAAGGACGAGACCTGGTGCCTCTTCGACGGCCAGCTCATCGACGACGAGCTGTACCTGGAGCTGAGCCGCTTCGCCGCCGGCGTGCGCGTCCTCGTGTTCTCGGACAGCTGCCACAGCGGCACCGTGACGCGCGAGGTCATGCCCGTGCAGGCGACGACCGTCACCGGGCGGCCGCGCATGATGCCGCCGGCCATCGCGCTGCGCACCTACCGCGAACACAAGGCCTTCTACGACGGGCTGCAGCGCGAAGTCGCCGCGGAAGCCGGCAAGGCGGGCATCATCGACCCGGACAGCGCGCTCGCGCAGGTCGCGGTCGACAGCAGCCGCCTCACCACGGTGGTCAGTACCTTCGCGCCCTCGGTGATCCTGATCTCCGGCTGCCAGGACAACCAGACCTCGATGGACGGCGACTTCAACGGCGCCTTCACCGGCCGGCTGCTGCAGGTCTGGAACAACGGCGGCTTCACGGGCAACTACACCCAGTTCCGCAATGTCATCGTCGCCGGGCTGCCCGCCACCCAGACGCCCAACCTGTTCGTGCTGGGCAGCGCCGCCAGCTTCCTGACCCAGCGGCCGTTCACGGTCTGACGCTGGACACCCCGGGTGCCGCCATGGAACTCCGCGCACAGCCCAGGACGCCCACGCTGCCGGCGCTGCTGCGCACACCGGCGCACCCGGGTGCCGCCCAGTCGGTGCCCGCCAGCGAGGACGAGCGCTGGATGCCCGCCGGCTACCTGCGCGCGCACCAGAGCCTGACGGTCTCGGACCAACCCGACGCCCCGCTGTACACCCTCGAGCAGGACACCGCGCCGGCGACGGACCCGGACGCCCGCACCTTGCTGGCGCTCGTTCTGGCAGACGGCAGCACCTGGCTCACCACCGCCGGGCGGCTCGAGCACGCGCTGAAAGCCCACCACCCCAGCCTCGCCGATGCGGACGGCGTGTGGCAACTGGACCGCCTGAGCCTGCCGCCCGCACCCGGCGCGCAGCCGGCGACCATGCGGCCGATGCCGGTGATCTCGCAGGTGCATGTGGCGATCGCCGGAGGCTTGCCGCCGCTAAGCGATCCGCTGGTCGATGCGATCGGCCACGGTGCACAGGCCCTGCTGCGCGCCATCGAAGCGCCGCGGGTGCCGGGGCTGTGCCGCTGGGACGGGCAGACGCTCGTCCGGCGTCCCCAGGGCCTGAGCGCAGCGCAGCCGATGCTCGTGTTCATCCACGACCTGGGCTCGGACACCGCGGGCAGCTTTGCCGAACTGGCCAGCCGCGACCGCGCGCTGTGGGCCGGGCTGGAGCGCCGCTACGGCGGTGGCATCTGGGCCCTGGAGCACCACACGCTGTCCGACAGCCCGCTGCGCAACGCGATCGACCTGCTCGACGCGCTGCCCGTCGGCGCCCAGCTCAACCTCGTCACCCACGGCCGCGGCGGGCTGGTGGGCGACCTGCTGTGCCTGCGCGACATCGAGGCGGTGATCGCCCAGTGCCTGACCGAGGACGACCCCGCCACCGCCACGCAGCGCGAGCTGATGCACACGCTGGCCAGCCGGCTCGGCGCGCGCCAGCCGGTGGTGCAGCGCTATGTCCGGATCGCCAGCCCCGCGGCCGGCTCGCTCTGGCTGGACGAGCACCCGGACCTGTTCCTGTCCCTGCTGCTAGGCCAGGTCGGCCAGGTGCCGCAGATGGCGGGGCGCCCGGTGCACACCGCGCTGCGGCGGGCGGTGATCGAGCTGGTGGCGCGGCAGATCGATCTCCGCGCCGTGCCCGGCCTCGAAGCCCTGCTGCCGGGCGCCCCGATGGCCCGGCTGCTCCTGCGCGCCCGGGTGCAGCCCGGCATCGACATGGCCGTGATCGCGGGCGACGCCGGCGGTGGCTCGCTGCTGCACCAGCTGGGCGCTTCGCTGAGCGACTGCCTGCGCTTCGACCAGGGCGAGCACGACCTGCTGATCGGCACCGACGCCATGCTCGGCGGCGTGGCCGTGGCGGCGGACGCGCGGGTGCTGCTCGACCGCGGGCGGCAGGTCGGACACTGGCGCTACTTCACCAACGACAGCACGCGGCGCGCCACCTGCAGCTGGCTCAGCGCCGAGCGACCCCGCGCGGAACCCGGCTGGACTCCACTGACCGGCGCTGCCCTGCCCGAGCCACCCGCAGCCGGCAGCCGCAGCGCAGCACCCCCGCGCGCACCCAACCGCCTCGAACAGCCCGTCGTGCTACTCCTGCCCGGGCTGATGGGCTCGCACCTGCGCGGCCCGGACGGGCAGCGGACCTGGTTCGATCCGCAGACGCTCCCGCTGGGCGGGCTGCCCTCCATCACCTGGTCGCAGCAGCAGGTCGAGGCCGAGTCGCTGTTCGACGCGGTCTACGCCGATCTGGCCGAGCACCTGGCCGCCACGCACCGCGTCGAGACCTTCCCCTACGACTGGCGCCAGCCGCTCGACGTGCTGGCCGACCGCCTGGGCGAGCGCCTGACCGCCCTGCTGCGCGAGACCGACCGGCCGCTGCGGCTGCTGGCCCACGGGCTGGGCGGGCTGGTGGTGCGGGCCTGCATCCACCGGCGCCGTGCCGTGGTGGACGAACTGATGCGGCGCGACGGCGCCCGCCTCGTCCTGCTCGGCACGCCGCACCACGGCACGCACGCCGCCGTCGAGGCGCTGCTGGGCAAGTCGGCGGCGCTGCGCGGACTGGTCTGGCGCGACACCGCGCAGCCGATGGACAGCGTGCTCGGCATGCTGGCCGAATTCCGCGGACTGCTGCAGCTGCTGCCGCGGCGCGGTTTCGACGAAGAGGACGCCGCCCACGCCGGCGCACGCGAACACCCGGATTTCCAGCGCGCCGAGACCTGGGCCACGCTGCGTCAGGCCAACCGGGACCGCTGGTTCGGCGACGGCCGCGGCGGACTGCCCTCGCAGCGGGCGCTCGACGAAGGCAGCTGGCTCTGGCACCAGTCGGCCGAGTCGGGCGGCAGCCTGCCGGCGGCCTACACCGACCGCACGATCGCCGTCCACGGCATCGCCCGCCTCACCCCCTGCGGCCTGCGCATCGAGGACGGGCGGCTGCAGATGGTCGGCACCGCGCGCGGCGACGGCACGGTGACCTGGGCCTCGGGCCACCTCGACGGCATCGGCCGCCACTACTACCTCGCCGCCGAACACGGCGAACTCACCACCAGCCGCGACGGCTTCCCCGCGCTGACCGAACTGCTGGAGCGCGGCCTGACGCGGCTGCTGCCCGGCACGCCCCCGGTGGTGCGCGACGCCGCCCCGGACGTCTCGACCCGCTACGACGCCGGCCCGCCCGAAGCGCTCGACACCGCGCTGCTGATGCGCGGCCTGTCCGGCGGCACGCGCCGGCCGCGCCGCCCCGCCGTCCGGGTGCCACGCTCGCCGACGCGGTCGATGACGGTGCAGGTGCGCGCTGGCGACCTGCGCTTCGTCAGCACGCCGCTGATGGTCGGCCACTACGAACACGACCCCATTGCCGGGCCGCAGCTGGTGGTCGACCGCGAGCTGCTGGACGGCGCGCTCAGCGAGCGCTACCGCCTCGGGCTCTACGCCGGGCCGCGTGGCAGTGCCACCGTCGTCCTCTCGCCGCCCAACGACACCGAGCGGCGCCGCGGCAGCCTGCGTGGCGCCATCGTGGTCGGCCTGGGGCGCTACGACGGCGCGCTCGGCGCCCGCGAGCTGACCGAGTCGGTGCGCACCGGCGCGCTGCGCTACCTGATGCAGGCGCAGGACGTGCTCGGCAGCGCCGAGCGGGCGCTGTCGCTGAGCACGCTGCTGATCGGCTACAACTCCTCGCTCAACCTGACCGTGGCCGCGTCGGTGGAGGCGCTGGTGCGCGGCGTGCTGGAGGCCAACCAGCGCTTCGCCGAAACCGCCCGCGCGCGGCTGCACATCGAGCGGCTGGAGATCGTCGAGCTGTACATCGACACCGCCATCAGCGCGGTCCATGCGCTGCGGGACCTGTCCCCCACCCTCACCCGCCAGGCCCGCGTGGCCGACATCACGCTGCACTGCCAGACCCGCCTCGTCGAAGGCGACGGCCTGCGCCCGCGGCTGGCCGATACGCGCAACGCCAACTACTGGCCGCGCCTGATGGTCACCGATGCCCGGGACGATGACCCCTGCACCCGCGGCACCCGGGGCACCCCGGTCGTTCCGCGCACCGATGCCGACCCACCCGCCCGGGACGAACCAGGCCGCCCGCACATGGCGGACTGCCTGAAGTTCCTCTACGTCGGCCAGCGCGCCCGGGCCGAATCGGTCGTGCAGCAGCGCCAGCCAGGCCTGATCGAGGCCATCGTCCAGCAGCACAACGGCAGCCCGGTCTGGAACGAGCACATCGGCCGGATGCTGTTCCACCTGATGGTGCCGAACGATTTCAAGGACACCGCCCGCCAGATGGAGCGCATCGTGCTGGTGGTGGACGACACGACCGCCAACGTGCCCTGGGAGCTGCTCCACGCCCCCGACCCGGACGACGAGAAGACCTGCCTCCCGCTGTCGCTGCGGACCCGCGTCGTGCGCCAGCTCGACACGACGCAATACCGGCCGCGGGTGCGCCAGAGCCTGGGCCGCTCGGTGCTGATGATCGGCAACCCGAGCGTGCGCGGCTTTTCCGCCGGCTTCCGCGGCCGCGACGGCAGCGCGCTGGCGGACCCGGACGACCTGCCCGGCGCCGAGGCCGAGGCCCGCGCGCTGACCCAGCTGATGGAAGGGCTGGGCCACGAGGTCGTCTCGCTGGTCGGGCCAGCCGCGGCCACCGCCACGCAGGTGCTGGGCTCGCTGCTCGGCCAGCCCTTCCGCATCGTCCACATCAGCGCCCACGGCATCCACCAGCTGCAGCACCGGGACGGCGCGCTGCGCTCGGGGGTCGTGCTGTCGGACGGACTGCTGATCACGGCGGCCGAGATCGAGGCGATGGAGGCGGTGCCGGAGCTGGTGTTCCTGAACTGCTGCCACCTCGGCGTGGTGGTGGGCGGCGAGCCGCAGGGCAACCGGCTGGCGGCCAGCCTGGCGCAGCGCCTGATCGGCATTGGCGTGCGCTGTGTCGTGGTGGCGGGCTGGGCGGTGACCGACACGCTGGCGGCGCAGTTCGGGCAGGTGTTCTACGAGGCCCTGCTGCGCGACAACCAGCCCTTCGGCGAGGCCGTCTTCCGCGCCCGCAAGGCCCTCTGGGACGAGGCGCCGGACGACGTGACCTGGGGCGCCTTCCAGGCCTACGGCGATCCAGCCTGGCAGGCGGAGGCCGGCGGCAGCGAGCGCGGCAACGCGCCGAGCAAGGAGACCCCGCCCGCCAGCATCGAGGAGCTGCTGGACGAGCTGTCCCGCCACAGCGCGCAGGCCTCGCGGCGCATCAGCCTGCTCAACCCGGGGGTGCTGGCGGCGCAGCGGGAGCAGCTCGCCACCTACATCGCGCAGCGCGTGCCCCCGGAATGGCAGGACGATCCGATGATCCTGTCCGCGCTCGGCACGACCTGGGCCGAACTCGACGCGCCGGAGCAGGCCTGCCTCGCCTACCGGGCCGCGCTGCAGCGCGAGGATCTGCGCGGCCGGGTGCCCGTGCGGGCCATCGAGCAGCTCGCGCTGATGGAGGCGCGCTGGGGCGAGCGTTCCGGCAACCCTGGCCTGATCCGGCAGGCCTTGCGGCGCCTGAAAGGCGTGCGCCGGGTCATCGGCCTGCACGACCGCAGCAACAGCACCCCCGACAGCCCCGACCACTGCGCCATGGTCGGCGGCAGCCATGTGCACCTGGCCAGCCTGCACGCGGCCAATGTGCTGCGGCACGCGGACAACCCGCTGCTCGTCCGCAAGGATGGGCAAAGCATGTTCGATGCGCTGAAGGCCGCGATCACCGCCTACACCCAGGCCGAGGGCGGACAGGGCAGCAAACCCTTCTCGCCCTTCCATGCCATCAACCGGCTGTCGCTCGACGCCATCACACCCTGGGAGAGCGAGGAGGAGCGCATGGCGGCCCGCCGTCTGGCGACCGAGGCGGGCCAGGTCGCGGAGCGGCAGTTCGGGACCCGGGACAACTTCTGGAACGCCGTGATGGTGCCGGAGGCGCGGCTGGTCGAGGTGCTGCTGGACGGGGAACTCGGCCGGCCCGACACCCCCGTGCTCGACGACATGCGCCGCGCCTACCAGGAGGCGCTGTCGAACCTGACCGTCAAGCCAAGGCAGATCGATTCGGTGATGGCGCGGCTGCGCACGCTGTCCTGCCTGTTCGATGCCCTGGTGCTCTTCGACATCAGCGACCGCAGCGGCAGCGGCAGCGGCAGCAGCAGCAGCAGCGGCAACAGGGATGAGCAAGCCCTGCACCACTGGTGGACCGCCGAGCACCTGCTGACGCTGTGCGAGGAACTGCTCCCCGGCAGCCAGCCGCGCCGCGAACGGCCTGCGCGGCCGCCGCGCCCGATCAGGCCGCCACCCGCTCCCGCTCCATCGGCGCACTGACCCGCCGGTCCGGCACACCGGGGGGCAACTGCGCCGGAAACACCCGCCGCTCGCGCTGCAGGCGCTGGCGCACGTCCTCCAGCTGCCGCTGCCCGATCGCCAGCTGCTGCTCCAGCGCATTGGCCCGGTGCTGCAGCGCGGCCTGGGCCGTGTCCGACTGGTCGAGCAGGTCCAGCAGCTTGCTCACCTCGGCCCGCAAGTCATCGCGCACCTGGCAGACCTGCTGGTGTTCCTCGGCGTCCACCTGCAGGGTCTGGCGCTCGCGGGCCTGCTTCGCCTGCATGGCCAGCAACTCGGCGCGGGCCGCCGCCAGCTGCTCGTTCAGTTCGTCGCACTGCATGCGCAGCGCCTGCACTTCCCGCCGGTGCGCGGTCCGTTCGCCGCCCACCTGCCGCTCCAGCGACAGCAACTGCTGGCACAGGGCCTGCTCGGCCTGGCAGTAGCCGGCACGCGCTCCGTCCATCTCGCGGCGCACCCGCTCGACCAGTTGCAGCTGCTGGTCGCGGTCCTCGGTCAGCTCCCGCACCGCCTGGTCCGCCCGGGCCGCGTCCTCGCGCAGCCGGGCGATCTCGGCCTCCGACTGCTGCGCGTGCTCCTCCAGCCAGCGGTCCTGTTCGGCCCAGCAACGGCGGTGCACCGCGTCAATCTCGGTCAGACGCGTCTGTCGTTCGCGCAGTGTCTGGAACAGCCCTCCCAGCACCAGTCCGGTCAGACCTGCCAACAACAGATCCAGCCACCAACCCTGACCGATCACACTCATGGAACACCTCCTTGGCAAGGCAATGGGTTACGTTTTGTAACTAAATGCAATGTGCCTACTATCGTGAAAACCATCACGGTATTCATGAAGCGAGCCTGATAGCAGTCATCGGAACGTTTTCGTTTCAGCCGGGTCTGACACCCTGTGTTAGCATTTTTTCCATCCCTAGACACTCCTCCGCCGAACTGACTTTCATGAATCAATTGCGCATCGTGGTCATGGAACATGGTCCCCTGCTGGCGGAGGACCACGACGCCACCATGCGGCAACTCGGCCTGATCGACGCCGAGACGGGCCTGCCCCACCGGGACCTGCTGCTCGACCGGCTCGGCCAGGCCACGGCCGGCGTGGCACGCGGCGGTTCGGCGTTTGCGCTGATGTACATCGGCACCAGCCCGGCGACGCCCGCGATGCGCGGCCCGGCGCTCGAGACCGTGATGCAGCAGTTCGCCCGCCAGCTGCACCGGCTGAGCCGCCGCACCGACAGCTTCTCGCGCATGAGCGCCTCCGACTTTGCGGCGCTGCTGCCGGGCAATCCGTCGGTGGCCGGGCTGATGGCGATGGGGCAGAAGATCGCGACCGAGTTCGCCGACCGGGTGCAGGTGCACATCGGCGTGGCGCTGTGCCCGCGGCATTCCAGTGACGCCGACACCCTGCTCACGCAGGCCCGCGCGGCGCTCGAGCAAGCCCGCCTCGCACAGGTCACCACCGCGCTGTTCGAACCCCGTTCAGCGCCTGTGCCCTCCGGCTTCGCGTCGATCACGGACAGTGCCCTGCGCTCGGCCTTCCAGCCCGTCCAGGACTTGCACACCGGCGGCCTCTCCCGGCTGCAGATCTCGACCACGGGACTGGCCCCCGCCCAGGACGATTTCGCGCCCACCGAACTCGGCTCGACCGGCCAGACCAGCCGCAAGGAATTGATGGCGCAGCTGATCGCCGCGACCGACGCGGCGCTGCGCCACGCGCAACCCTGGCGGCAGCAGGGGCTGGTCCAGCGCCTGTCGCTGCCGCTGCCGGGGCGGCTGCTGGACGAGCCGGGGCTGGCCCCTGCGCTGCTCGCGCTGCTGGACCGCCACCGCTGGCCGGCGCGCCATTTCATGGTCGAAGCCCAGGCCGCCGCCATCGCCCAGCGCGGTGGTGACGTGATCGAGGCGCTCACGCGGGCCGGCGTGGCGCTGGCGCTCGATGACGGTGGATCCGGCCTGAACCTGCATGTCGCGCTGGCCGGGCTGGAGCCGGTGGCGGAATTCAAGTTCGATGTCGCCGCGCTGGGCCTGCTGCCTCGACCGGAGCAGCGCACGGCCGTCGTGCGCGCCATCCTGACACTGGCGCGGGGCTGGAACGCCCGCGTGGTCGCCGATGGTGTCGACGATCTGGACACACTGGCCTGGCTGGGCGAGATGGGCTGCGACGGCGCCCAGGGCACCGCCTGCGGCAAGGTGATGCCGGCCGAGCAGGTGCTCGCGTGGTGCGCCGGTCACCCGGGGAGCACGCGCGCGCACGCCCCGGCGGTCAGGCGCTGACGGCGTCCGAAGGATCCAGACTCGGCTGCGGCCAGTCCGGCGCCGGCGGCCGAGGCGCGGCACGGCCAGACGTCCAAGCAAGCACCGCCGCTTGCAGACGCCGGGCGACCGGCTCGGCCTCTCCCGGCCGTGAGGCCAGTGCCCGCACCAGACAGGCACAGGCCGCGCCGCTGCCCGCGACCGCCTCGACCTGCGCCATCTCCAGCAGCCCGCCGATGCCCACCACCGGCACCGGCGACACCGCCGCCCACCAGCGCAGGTTGTGCAGCCCCTGCGGATGCCAGGGCATGTCCTTGGTCGTCGTGGCCCAGACCGGACCGCAGGCGATGTACGCCGGCGCCAGCGCCGCCGCCCGGCACAGCTCCCAGAGGCTGTGCGAACTCACCCCCAGCCGCAGCCCGCGGGCCTGCGCGGCCGCCAGCTGCGCCCGACCGTCCTGACCGAGCGCCAGCACGTCTTCCTGCCCGAGGTGCAACGCGATGCCGGCCGGGTCGATCGTGCCGGCCTCGACCGCGTCGAGCACCAGCGCGTGGTGGTCATTGACGACGATCACCGGACGCGCCGCAGCGGACATCGCCGCCGCCTGCGCCAGCGTGCGGTCGATCTGGGCACGGACTTCGACGGCGAAGGCCTGGTCGTCCAGCGCCGGGTGCGACGCCCGCTTGATGCGCAGCTGCAGCGCGCACAGCGCGGGTTCGGCCGCAGCCAGCAGCGGCGTGGCCTGGTCCGCCGCATCCACGATCGCGTACAGACCGGCGGGCCACGGCAGCGCCGGCCCGCTGGATCCGGAGACCGGCGACTCGTCGCAACCCAGGCGCGGCAGCCAGCGCGGGTCCGCCGCAAAGCCAGCATCGAACCCGACTGGCCCGACACCCTGCCCCGCCGCATGGCCGACCGCCAGCCCCGCCGTCGTCGCCATCTTGGCCAGCACCAGCGCGTCGGCCGTGACAAAGCCGCGCGCCATCGCCGCCGCAGCCGTGGTGGCGAAGGTGCAGCCCGTGCCATGCGTGTGCCGCACGTCGAGCCTCGGCAGCGCCAGCCAGCCGCGGGCGTGCGGCGTGTCGAGCCAGTCGAGCGCGTCGGCGCCGTCCGGGCTGTCGCCACCGGTGATGCAGACGGCCGCCGCGCCCAACGCCCGCAGCGCCGTCGCCTGTGCAGGCACCTCGGCGAGCGTCGCCACTTCAGGCTGGCCGAGCAGCCGCGCCGCCTCGCGCCGGTTCGGCGTGACGAGGTCGGCGCGTGGCAGCAGGTGCGTGCGGTAGGCGTCGATCAGCGCGGCGTCTGCGAAGGCCGCGCCACCCGCGCTCGCGCCAAGCACCGGGTCGATCACCAAGCGCACACGCGGGCCGCCGTCCGCATCGAGCCGGTCCAGCCAGCGCGCCAGCACGGCCACACCGTCCACGCTGCCGATCAGGCCGGTCTTGATAACGACTGGGCGCAGATCCTCGGCCAGCGCGGCGAGTTGCGCCTCCAGCACCTCGGGCGCGACCGGAACGACCCGCTGCACGCCGAGCGAGTTCTGCGCCGTGACGGCCGCGACGACCGGGCAGAGGTGCACCGCGCAGCCCTCGGCGGCACGGGCATCAGCGCTCAGGCCGGCGCCGCCGCCGCTGTCATTGCCGGCGACGCTCCAGACGACCGGACGATTCATGGCGCCGCTCACAGCAGGAAGGGCCGGCCGCCGACCGGCGTGGTCGCCACCGCCATCGACTGCGGCGCCATCACGCCCGCCTCGAAGCCGAGCCGCCCCGCCTGCACCGCCTGCCCGAAGGCCGCGGCCATGCGCACCGGCTCGCGCGCCTGCGACACCGCCGAGTTCAGCAGCACCGCGTCATAGCCCAGCTCCATCGCCTGCACCGCGTGCGCAGGCGCGCCGATGCCGGCGTCCACCACCATCGGCACGTCCGGCCAGCGTTCGCGCAGCGTGCGCAGCGCCCACGGGTTGATCAGCCCTTGGCCGGAGCCGATCGGCGCGCCCCACGGCATCAGCACCTCGCAGCCCACGTCGAGCAGGCGCTGGCAGGTGACGAGGTCGTCGGTGCAGTAGGGAAAAACCGCGAAGCCCTCGCGGATGAGTTCCTCCGCGGCGCTGACCAGCTCCCACGGGTCGGGCTGCAGCGTCTGCTCGTCGCCGACGACTTCGAGCTTGATCCACGGCGTGTCGTACAGCTCGCGCGCCAGGTGCGACAGCTCGACGGCCTCACGCGCCGTGCGGCAGCCGGCGGTGTTGGGCAGCAGCCGGGCACCGCGTGCGTGCAGGGCGGACTGGATCGCGGCGATGTGGCCGTTGTCGCCCGCGCCCGAGGCACCGGCGTGGATGCGGCGCAGGCCGACCGTCACCACCTCGGTGCCCGAGGCGACGATGGCCTCGTGCAGCGCCTGGGGCGACGGGTAGCCGGCCGTGCCGAGCAGCAGGCGGCTGTGGAGCGTGACGCCGTAGGCGGTCCACGGGGACGGGGCAAGCACGGGATGCATGGCGTTCAGCCTCCGACGATGGGTTGGAACAGCGTGACGGTGTCGCCGTCGAGCAGCACACGCTCGGCGCGGGCGGCGCGCGGCACGTGGCGGCCGTTGATGGCGGAGCCGACCGCTTCGGGCGCTAGGCCACGCTGCGCGATGAGGGCGGCCAGCGTCGTGCCCGTGGGCAGTTCGGTCATCTCGCCATTGAGGAGCACGTGGAGGGTCATGTCGATACCTGGTTCATCGCCTGCTCGATCAGCGCCGGGGCCAGCAGCCAGCCGTGGCGGAACAGGCCGTTGATCGACACCAGACCCGGCTCAACGGCCAGCTTCGGCGCGTTGTCCGGCAGCGCGGGGCGCAGATTGGTTTCCATGTGATGGATGCGCGCCTCGGCCAGCGCGGGCAGCACGCTGTGCGCCGCCGCCATCAGCTCGACCGCCGAGCGCAGGCTGACCGGCGAGCGGTCCTCGCTCTCGATCTCGCTGGCGCCGATGACGATGCGGTCGTCGGGGCGCGGGACGATGTAGACGCGGTGGCGGGCGTGCAGCAGGCGCAGCGGACGCGTCAGCGGCACGCCGGGCGCGTGCAGCCAGATCACCTCGCCGCGCACACCCCGCAGCGGTTGCTCCGCAGAGCGCCCACCCAGGCCGCGCACGTCGAACACGAGGTCGAACGTGGCCGAACTGCCGTCATCAAGCGTGATCTGCCCCGGTGCCGTCTGCGTCACCGTGCGGCCCCAGTGCCACTGCACCTGCGGCGCCAGCGCGCACAGCGCCGGCAGCACCGCCTGCGGCATCACCTGCGCTTCGCCATCGAGGAACCATGCGTGCAGGCCCGGCAGCAGCGCCGGCTCCAGCTCGGCCAGCCCCGGCCGCGTCAGGCGCTTGGGCGCCACCATGCCGGCTGGCGCCGTCGTCAGCCGCGACAGCACCCGCTGCGCCGCGCCCAGGTCCGGCCCGTGCGCGAGCAGCAGGCTGCCGTGCTGGCGAAAATAGCGCGCCGCATCGCCCTGCCCGTCCAGCGCCGCCAGCCGCTGCGCCACCTCGGCCCACAGCGTGACCGAGCGCAGGCCGAGCGTCGCCACCTCCGGCCCCGCCGCATCGAGTTCCGCCAGCGGGCTGAGCATCCCGGCCGCGGTGAAGCCGGCGGGACCGAGCCCGTCGCTGCGCGGCTCCGGTCCCAGCGCCGGATCGAAGACCTCGACCCGATGCCCGGCGTGCGAGAGCTGCCACGCGAGCAGCCGCCCGAGCACGCCCGCGCCGGCGATGCCGATGCGGGCGGTGTTCATGCCGGATGGATCGGGATGTACAGCTCGCCGCCCACCGCCTTGAACTCGGCCGACTTCTCCGCCATGCCCTGCGCCAGCGCCGCCTGCTCGTCCACGCCGAGCTTCTCGGCGTAGTCGCGCACGTCCTGCGTGATCTTCATCGAGCAGAACTTCGGGCCGCACATCGAGCAGAAATGCGCCTCCTTCGACGAGTCCTTCGGCAGCGTCTCGTCGTGGTAGGACTCAGCGGTTTCCGGGTCGAGGCCGAGGGCGAACTGGTCGCGCCAGCGGAACTCGAAGCGCGCCTTGCTCATCGCGTCGTCGCGGGCACGCGAGCCGGGGTGGCCCTTGGCGTTGTTGGCAGCGTGGGCGGCGATCTTGTAGGCGATGATCCCCTGCTTCACGTCGTCGCGGTCCGGCAGGCCCAGGTGCTCCTTGGGCGTCACGTAGCACAGCATCGCGGTGCCCATCCAGCCGATCATGGCCGCGCCGATCGCCGAGGCGATGTGGTCGTAGCCGGGGGCGATGTCGATGGTCAGCGGGCCGAGGGTGTAGAACGGCGCCTCGTCGCAGTGCTTGATCTGCTCGTCCATGTTGGCCTGGATCAGGTGCATCGGCACGTGGCCCGGGCCTTCGATCATGGTCTGCACATCGTGCTTCCACGCCACCTTGGTCAGCTCGCCCAGCGTCTTCAGCTCGGCGAACTGCGCCTCGTCGTTGGCGTCCGCCGACGAACCCGGACGCAGGCCATCGCCCAGCGAGAAGGTCACGTCGTAGGCCTTCATGATTTCGCAGATCTCGTCGAAGTGCGTGTACAGGAAGTTTTCCTTGTGGTGCGTGATCATCCACTTGGCCAGGATCGAGCCGCCGCGCGAGACGATGCCGGTGCGGCGCTTGGTCGTCAGGTGGATGAACGGCAGGCGCACGCCGGCGTGGATGGTGAAATAGTCCACCCCCTGCTCGGCCTGCTCGATCAGCGTGTCGCGGAAGATGCCCCAGTTGAGGTCTTCAGCGACGCCGCCGACCTTCTCCAGCGCCTGGTAGATCGGCACGGTCCCGATCGGCACCGGCGAGTTGCGCACGATCCAGTCGCGCGTGGTGTGGATGTTGCGGCCGGTGGACAGGTCCATCACGGTGTCGCCGCCCCAGCGCATCGACCAGACCAGCTTCTCGACCTCTTCCTCGATCGACGAGGTCACGGCCGAGTTGCCGATGTTGGCGTTGATCTTCACCAGGAAATTGCGGCCGATGATCATCGGCTCGACTTCGGGGTGGTTGATGTTGGCGGGGATCACGGCGCGGCCACGGGCGACTTCGTCGCGCACGAACTCCGGCGTGATGATCTCGGGGATGCGCGCACCCATCGCATTGCCCTTCAGGCGGGCCTCGCGCTCGGCGTCGCCCAGGTATTCGCGCATCCACTCGCGCTTGCCGTTTTCGCGGATGGCGATGTACTCCATCTCCGGCGTGACGATGCCCTGGCGGGCGTAGTGCATCTGCGTGACGTTCTGGCCGGCCTTGGCGCGGCGGGGGGTGCGCTGCAGCGCGACCGCTTCGGCACGCAGGGCCTCGATGCGGCCGCTGTCGCGCTCTTCGTTCTTGCCGCCGTCGTCGAGCACGATGCGGGTGCGGCCGGTGTAGGTCTCCGTGTCGCCACGGGCCTCGATCCAGCCGGCACGCACCGAGTCCAGGCCCTTGCGCACGTCGATCGCCGCAGTCGGGTCGGTGTAGGGACCGGAGGTGTCATAGACGGTGACGCGCTCGCCGTTGGTCAGCGCGATCTCGCGCATCGGCACCTTGACGCCGGGCATCGTGCCGTCGACATAGACCTTGGTGGACGCGGGAAAGGGCTCGCGGGTGAGCGAGAGCAGTTCTTGGAGCTTGTCGGGGGCGTTCATCGGGCGGATCTCCTTCGGCGGACGGAATGGCTACGCTCCGAAGGGTGCCCTGGGCCGGCGGTCCGGGGAACGGATGCCTTGGTGGTCGAGGTGCGGGCTCTTCTTACGCCGGTACTAACCGGGTCAAGTACAGCGGGTTCGGTCGTTCGACCATCTCAGCACATCGGACCGCAGCCAGTGAAGAACTGCCGGCCCGGGGCACCCCGGAGCGTGGGGTGCATTGTGCCCCATCAGGCGGGGCACCTCGTCCGCTTACAGGAACGGAATGCGCCGACCTGGGAGGCGCAGAGAGGTTCGCTAACGCACAGACCGCGCAACGCGATTGCCCCAATCTCGGTTCTCCAACTCACCCTGAGTGCAGGAGTTTCGATGGCCGCTTCCACCACATCCACCGCTGAAGACCGCCCCCGCGGCTTCGCCGACAACGCGAGGTCGCTCAACAGCGCCGTCTCTTGGGCTGCCATTGCCGCAGGCGCGGCTGCGGCCGCATCGCTGTCCTTGATCCTGCTGATCCTGGGTGTCGGACTCGGGCTGTCTTCTGTTTCGCCGTGGGCCCGCGAGGGTGTCAGCGCCACGACCTTCGGGGTCTCGACGATCCTGTGGCTGACGCTCACCCAATTGCTGGCCTCGGCCATGGGCGGCTACCTTGCCGGCCGCTTGCGCACCAAGTGGCCCGAAGTGCACACCGACGAGGTGTACTTCCGCGACACCGCCCATGGTTTTCTGGCATGGGCGGTGTCGGCCCTGGCGACTGCGGCACTGCTGACCTCCGTCATCGGATCGATCCTCAGCGGCGGCGTGCAGGCTGGAGCCTCGGTGGTCGGTGGTGCCGCGGCCACGGTGCGCATGGCGACGGGCGACGACGCCGGGCCGATGGGTTACTTCGTCGATTCGCTGTTCAGGCGCGATGCAGTCGCTGCGGCATCCGGCATGGCCGCCAACGAACGGGCATCGGGCAACGACGCGGCCGAGGTCAGCCGCATCTTCATGAACGCCGGTCGTTCGGAGCCACTGCCGCCCGAAGACCTCCGATACGTCGGCCAGCGGGTGGCCCAACGCACGGGCCTGTCGCAGCAGGATGCGGAGAAGCGGGTCGCTGATGTCCATGCCAAGGCGCAGGCCAAGGTGCGCGACGCGGAAGCGGCTGCGCGTGACGCCGCCGACAAGGCGCGCAAGGCCTCGGCCTACAGCGCGCTGTGGCTGTTCGTGTCGCTGCTCATCGGTGCGTTCGTCGCCAGTCTGGCCGCCACCTTCGGAGGCCGACGCCGCGACGCCTGAACCTCACGCCCATCCAATCCCATCCAATCCCATCCACGCTCATCGAGGCTGCCATGCGTTCACTTCTGCTGCTGTTTCTCGGCATTCCCATTCCGATCATCATCTTGATCGCGCTGTTCGTGCACTGAGTGCACCTCCCAAGGACCGACATGGCCAACCCCCGGCTGAGCACGGTGACACGCCAAGGCTGACTTCGGATGGGGCGTGACCGTGCTGACACCCGCCGCTGTGCCTGAGTTGCAGCAGCCTGCCCACCTTCGTGCCCGATCTGGCGCACCGATCGGCGCGGCCAGTGCCGCTGGAGGGGGTGCACGGCCCGCTGTCGGCCGCACAGAGCCGTGCCATGCTGGGCGCCATCGCCGCGGCGTCGTGCTGCATTCGAAGACGGCGCTGGTGGACGGCCATCGAACTCGCCGCATGGGAGCACCGCAGCCCGGCGTTGCACCTGCAGGAATGGTTCGGGCGGTTGTGGGACTACTGGCTCTGAACCGCGGAGGGACCGGCTCACTTCGTGCGGGGTGACTGGACCTGCTTGTCCTTGTCGAGTGCGTCATGGCTGATCAGCTTCAGCGGACTCGGCGACTGGTACCAGCAGGTCGGCGCCAGGTCTTGGACACCTTGCCCGGACCGGTGCCGTCGTTGCGTGCGCTGCCGACCATCCGCAGCGTCCAGGCAACCACGCTGCAGCGGACTGGGTTGTAATGGGCCGCGCCCCACTCCGTGCCGCCGCACCGACCCAGACCTCCGCCATGTCCCAGCCGCTTCCCAGAACGCCCCGTTCCGACGAACCAGGCCACACACGCATCGTCGGGCTGGGGGCATCCGCAGGCGGGCTGGAGGTGCTGACGCAGTTCCTGGCCCACGTCCCGGCGGCCAGCGGGCTGGCGTATGTCGTCGTGCAGCACCTCGATCCGACGCACAAGGCCATGCTCGCCGAGCTGCTGCAGCGCGGCTGCGCCATGCCGGTGCACGAGGCCACCGAGGCGATGCGGGTCGAGCCCGATGTGGTCTACGTGATTCCGCCGAACACCGAACTCACCGTGGCCGGCGACCTGCTGCACCTCGCCCATCCCGCCCAGCCGCGCGGCCTGCGGCTGCCGATCGACGTGCTGTTCGGCTCGCTGGCCCGCGACCAGGGCGAGCGGGCGGTCGGCGTGGTGCTGTCCGGCATGGGCTCGGACGGCACGCTCGGCCTGCAGGCGATCCGCGCCCGCGGCGGACTGACCCTGGCGCAGTCGCCTGAGTCGGCGTCCTTCAACTCCATGCCCCACAGCGCCATCGCCGCCGGCGTGGTCGATATCGTGGCGCTGCCGGCCGAGATGCCCGAGCACATCCTGCGCATCACCGCCAGTCAACCGCCGGCACCGCCGCACCCCGCCATCCTCCCAGCGGACGACAGCCCTGCCCCCCACCCGCTGACCACCATCCTCGCCCTGCTGCGCGAACGCAGCAAACATGACCTCTCGCTCTACAAACCCAGCACGCTGACGCGCCGCATCGAGCGGCGCGTGGCCGTGCATGGGCTGGCGTCGGTGGCGGACTACGAGGCGTTCCTGCACCGCAATCCGCAGGAGCTGGACCTGCTGTTCAAGGAGATGCTGATCGGCGTCACCAGCTTCTTCCGCGATCCGCCCGTGTGGCAAGCATTGAAAGACACCGTGCTGCCCGCATTGCTGGCCCGCACCGCGCCGGGCACACGGCTGCGCGCCTGGGTGGTCGGCTGCTCGACCGGGGAAGAGGCGTATTCGCTGGCCATCGTCTTCCGGGAAGCGATGGACGCCCAGCCCGATCCCAAGGCGTTCACGCTGCAGATCTTCGCCACCGACCTCAGCGCGGACGCCGTTGCGCTGGCCCGCAAGGGGCACTACCCCAAGAAGATCGCCGACCACATGGCCCCCGAGCGCCTGGCTCGCTTCTTCAACGCCGAGGGGGCCGGCTACAGCGTGGACAAGTCGCTGCGCACGTGCGTGCTGTTCGCGCAGCACGACGTGATCCTCGACCCGCCCTTCACGCGGCTCGACCTGCTGTCCTGCCGCAACGTGCTGATCTACTTCAGCGCGACGCTGCAGCGGCGGCTGGTGCCGCTGTTCCACTACAGCCTGCGCCCGCAAGGGGTGCTGCTGCTGGGAGGTTCGGAGACCGTCGGCCGCTCGCTGGCGCTGTTCGCCCCGCTCGACCCCGGCACGCGGCTCTACCAGCGCAACGACCAGGCCCTGCGCATCAGCACGCTGGATTTCCCGGTGCATCGCCATTTCCCGTCGCGCAACCTTGCGCAGGAACCGAACGTGTCCCCTTCCTCCCCGTCCCCCTCTCCGCCCCACCTCGCCAACCTGCAGGCGCTCGCCGAACAGGTGCTGCTGCAGCAGTTCTCGCCCCCAGCGGTGCTGGTCACCAACAGCGGTGACATCGTCTACATCAGCGGGCGCACCGGCCAGTACCTCGAACCCGCGGCGGGCAAGGCGAACTGGAACATCCACGTCATGGCGCGCCCCGGCCTGCGCACGCAGATCGCCACCGCGCTGCACCAGACGCTGCAGGACAAGCGGCCCGTCACGCTGCAAGGGCTGAAGCTGGAACACGACGCACACCGCACGGTGGACGTGACGGTGCAGCGTGTCGAGGAGCCGAAGCCGCTCGCCGGCATGGTGATGATCGTGTTCCGCGAGGCGGCCGATCCTCCTCCGGCCAGTGGGGTACGGCGGCGGCGCACGGCACGGGCGGGCGATCTGTCCTTCAACGACGGACTCGTGCTCCTGCAGGAAGAACTCCGCGTGCTGCGCCAGGAGATGCGCTCGTCGGAGGAAGAGTTGCAGGCCGCCAACGAAGAGCTGCAGTCCACCAACGAGGAACTGCAGTCGGCCAACGAAGAACTGACCACCTCGAAGGAAGAGGCGCAGTCGATGAACGAGGAGCTGCAGACCATCAACAACGAGCTGAACTCCAAGCTCGACGACCTCGCGCTGGCGCAGAGCGACATGCAGAACCTGCTCAACAGCACCGACATCGCCACGCTGTTCCTCGACAGCGCGCTGAACGTGCGCCGCTACACCGAGCGGGTGATGCGCATCATCCACCTGCGCGAAGGCGACATCGGCCGCCCGCTCAGCGACCTCGCCAGCACCCTGCTCTACCCGGAACTGCACGCCGATGCCCGGGAAACGCTGCGCACGCTGGCCATCTCCGAAAAGCAGATCACCACGTTGGACGGGCGCTGGTTCAACGTGCGGATCATGCCGTACCGGACCGTGGCCAACGTGATCCAGGGCGTGGTGATCACCTTCGTCGACATCACGGACGCGAAAGAACTCGAATCGCGGCTGCGTGCGGCGTAGAGTGGTCGCCATGCCCCAACACACCATTGAACTTGACCGGCAACACGCCCTGCGCACACAGGCCCTGTCCCGCCTGACCGGGAACAGCGCCTCGACGGGTACGCGGTCCAACGCTTCGGTGGCGCTCGGCGTGCTGCACCAGCTCGCGTCGTCGCCCTCGACCGCCGCGGACGCGCTGGCCCTGCTGCACGAGCTGCAGGTCCACCAGATGGAGGTGGACCTGCAGGACGAGGAGTTGCACCGCAGCCGCGCCGAGCTGGAAGCCGATCTGCTGCGCCTGACCCAGTGCCATGACCACGCGCCGGTCGGCTGCTTCACCATCGACCGCGGCACGGTGCTGTGCGAGGTCAATCTGACCGGCGCACGCCTGCTCGGCGTCGAGCGCGAAGCGCTGACGGGGCGCACGCTGAACGCCTTTCTGACCCCGCCCAGCGCCGACGCGCTGCAGGCATTGCTGGGGCAGGTCGATGTCAGCCTCGGTGACGGTCACCACGGCGACGACCCTGCCACCTGCACGCTGGAGCTGATCACCCGCGACGGCCGCCGCCGCCACGTCGACGCCTCGGCCGCCGCGGACCCGGTCGGCGGGCGCTACCTGCTGGCCCTGTCCAGCAGCCGCGACCACTCCCTGCGGACGACGCCGTAACACTCGCAGGCGCGGGACTCCAGCCCCGCCCGGTCCAGCACCGCGATGTGCCCGCGGCGGTAGCGGATGCAGCCGGCGAGTTGCAGCTTGCCGGCCGCTTCGGTGATGCTTTCGCGGCGCACGCCCAGCAGGCCGGCGATCAGCTCCTGGGTCACGACCAGCTCGCGCTCCGGCACCCGGTCGGCGCTCAGCAGCAGCCAGCGGCTGAGCTGCTGGTCGATCGAGTGGTGGCGGTTGCACACCGCCGTCTGGCAGACCTGCGTCATCAGCGCCTGGGTGTAGCGCAGCAGCGGCTCGCGCACCTGCGGCTCCTGCTCGAACACCGCTTTCAGCACGCTGCACTCCAGCCGGTAGGCATGGCCGGCGGTCTGCACCACGGCCGAGCTGGGGGTCGTGTCACCGCCCATGAAGAGCGCCATGCCGACCACGCCCTCGTTGCCCACGCCCGCGGTCTCGGACGAGGCACCGGACTGCGTCACGTAGTGCAGCGACACGATGGCCGTCGTGGGGAAATAGGCGTGTTGCAGGGGTCGCCCCGGTCCGTGGACCAGCTGGCCGAGCGGCATCGCCACCAGCTCCAGATGCGGCACCAGCGGCGCGAGCACCGCGGCAGGCAGCGCGGCGAGCAGGTGGTTCTGTGCGGTGTGGTGGAGCGGGTCGGGCATGGTGGAGCCGCTCAAGCGGTGATCTCCACGCCGATGCCGCGGTAGCCCACGAAGCGGCAGGCCTCGCCGAACATCGGCTCGCCGCTGACCCGGTAGCGCTGGACCACGCCATCGGGATGGACCCGGCTGAAGGTGAAATCCAGAAAGGGCTGGCGCGCGGCGATGGTGTCCCGCAGCGTCTGGCGCTCCAGCGCGTTCCAGCCATCGCCCCGGGCCGGATCGGCCTCCCCCGCCAGCGGATCGACGGAGATCCCGAGCATCTCCAGCACCGGACCGGACACCCGCGTGAAGTGGCCATGTTCGTCCTGCTCCCAGTACCAGTCCGAGGCCAGCTCGGCCAGGCTGCGGAAGCGGGCCTCGCTCTCGCGCAGTTCGGCGGTACGCTCCGCGACGGTGGCCTCCAGCACCTCGTTGGCGTGGGCCAGGTGGCGGTAGAGCAGCCGCACTTCGAGCATGTTGCGGATGCGCGTGCGGACTTCGAGCAGGTCGAAGGGCTTGCTGATGAAATCCCGGGCCCCCGCCTGCAGCGCGCGCAGCTTGTGCCCCGGCTGCGCGGTCAGCACGATCACCGGCAGGTAGTCCTCGTGCAGGCCGATCTTCAGGTCCTCCATCACCTGGAAGCCGTCCATCTCCGGCATCTGCAGGTCGAGCAGGATCAGGTCGAAGCAATGGTGCCGGTGCAGCGCACCGACCTCGGCCGGTTGCTGGGTCGCGCTGACGCAGGTGTAGCCGCTGTCGGCCAGCAGGCGCTGCAGCAGCAGCACATTGGCCTCCTGGTCATCGACGATGAGGATGCTGGCTGCACGGATTTCATGCTCGGTGACCATCAGGTGCTTTCTGGTGTGAGAACGTGGGGGGTGGCGCGCACCTGCAGGGCCGCGTCCACCGCCGCCATGAACACATCGACCTTGATCGGCTTGGTGAGGTAGCCGAAGAAGCCCACCTCCAGCCCCTTCTCGATGTCCCGCGGCATGGCATTGGCGCTGAGCGCGATCACCGGAATGCCGGCCGTGGCAGGCTCGCGTGCCAGGACCTTCAGCGCCTGGATGCCATTGACGACGGGCAGGTTGATGTCCATCAGGATCACGTCCGGCAGCGCCGTGCGGGCGATTTCCACGCCACTCTGGCCGTCGCGCGCGCTCAGCAGGCGGAGATCGGGCCGGCGCGCGATGAGCTGCTCGACCAGCATCAGGTTGGCCGGGTTGTCTTCGACACACAGCACCGTGCGGATGGGCGTGCCGTCGGGCACGGGCGCGGATGCGGTCGGCTCAGGCGCCTGGAAGCAGGGCGCCAGCCCGGGTGCCGCCGTCGTGTTCAGCTCGACCCAGAACACGCTGCCCACGCCGACCGTGCTCTGCGCGCCGATCTCGCCGCCCATCAGCTCCACCAACCGCTTGCTCACCACCAGGCCGATGCCGGTGCCCTCGGTCGCGCTGCCCTCCTGCCCGAGGCGGTTGAAGGGCTGGAACAGCTGGGCGAGCTTGTCCGGTGTCAGGCCGGTACCGGTGTCGCGGAAGCTGATGCGCGTGCGGGCACCCACCTCGCGACAGGACACCTCCACCCCGCCCCCGACACGGTTGTACTTGATGGCATTCGACAGCAGGTTGATGAACACCTGCTTCACCCGCGTGCGGTCGGCCTTGACAAAAAACGGGCCATCGAACACCGGGAACTGCAGGTGGATGTGCCCCCCCTGCGCCTGCGGCTCGATCATGGCCTCGCAGTCGGCCAACACCTCGCTCAGCGACATCGCCTCCTGGGACAGCGAGAGCTTGCCGGACTCGATCAGCGCCAGATCGAGGATCTCGTTGATCAGCTCCAGCAGGTACCAGCCGGCCTGCAGGATCTGGTCGATGCTGGCCTTCTGGCTCGGCGTCGGCTTGGGCGCGCCGGACTCCATGAGCTGCGCGAAGCCGAGGATCGCGTTCAGCGGCGAGCGCAGCTCGTGGCTCATGCTCGACAGGAAGTCGGACTTGGCCAGGTTCGCCCGCTCGGCCGCGAACTTGGCGCTCTCCAGCTCCAGGTTGGTTTCCTGCAGGGCCTGGTCGAGGAACTTGCGCTCGGTGACGTCGCGGGCCGCGGCGAACACGCCCTGCAGCGTGCGGTCGCGGTCGTAGAAGGTGGTGGCGTTGAACGAGACCACGGTTTCCTTGCCGTCGCGGGCGCGGGCGGTGAGTTCGTAGTTGGTGACCTTGTTCTTGTTGAGCACCAGCTTGATGGCCGCCGCCGCCCGCCCCGGGTCGGTGAAGTAGTTCTTGAACGGCGCGCCGATCAGCTCGTCGCGCGTGCAGCCGGTGAGCGCCTCGGTCTGCTTGTTGACATCGGAAATGATGCCCGAGGGGTCGGTCGTCATCAGCGCGTCCACGTTCGACTCGATCAGCGAGCGGGTGTAGAACTGCTGGTCGCGCAGGCGCTGGTCCAGCTTCTTCTGCTCGGCCTCGACCTGCTTGCGGGCGCTGTTGTCGGTGCCGATCAGCAGGTAGCCGATGATGAGGTTGCCGGCGTCGCGCAGCGCGGTGACCGACACCACGGCCGGAAACCGGCTGCCGTCCTTGCGGATGTAGCTCAGCTCGTAGATGTCCTCGATGCCCCGCGAGGCCTTGAACACCAGCGCCTCGAAGCCGGGCGTGATCGGCGTCGACAGCTCCGCGCTCAGCTCCCGCGCCCGGGCGATCACCTCCAGCGGGTCGGAGATGTCGGCCGGCGTGATCTTGTTCACCACATCGGCGGCGGCGTAGCCCAGCATGCGCTCGGCGCCGACGTTGAAAATCTGGATCACGCCCTTGGCGTCGGTGGCGATGCTGGAAAAATTGGCGCTGTTGAAGATCGCGTCCTGCAAGGCGCCGGTCTTCAGGATGGACGCCTGGCGCTGCACTTCAGCCAGGGTGAGGCCGTTTTCTGTCTCGGACATGCAGATTCCTGTGCAAAGCGTGTGACGATTCGTCGCGAATCGTCCCGGACACACCGGCCCTCGTCTGTGCGGTGCCATACATGGCAGACCATTTAATTCACGAGAAAGAAGCAACTGTGTTGACAGGACTGAAGCGATTGGGCTGGGCGGTGCTGGCCGTGCTGGGGCTGCTGGCGCTGGCCTGGGTCGGTGTGCCGCCGCTGCTGAAGTCGCAGATCGAGCAGCACGCCAGCGCCGCACTCGGCCGCCCGGTGACGGTCGGCCGGATCGACTTCAAGCCCTGGACGCTGGAGCTGACCGCCGAACAGTTCGCCATCGGCGCCGCGCCGGGGGCGGCCTCGGCCGAGCCGCTGCTGAAGATCGCCCGGCTCCACGCCGATGCCGACCTGCGCTCGGTGCTGAACCTGGCCCCCGTGCTCACCGCGCTGGAGATCGACCAGCCCGAGCTGCGCCTGACCCGCACCGCCGCCGGCCACTACGACATCGACGACCTGATCGCCCGTTTCAGCCAGCCGGCCCCCGCACAGCCGAACGAGGAACCGGCCCGCTTCGCGCTGCACAACGTGCAGCTGCGGGGCGGCGCGGTGCACTTCACCGACCAGCCGCTGCAGCGCGAACACCGGCTCACCGGCCTGACGCTGGCCGTGCCCTTCCTGTCCAACCTGCCGACGGCGATCGACACCGAGGTGACGTCGCGGCTGGCCTTCCAGCTCGACGGCACCGCCTTCGACTCCGACGCCAAGGCCAAGCCCTTCGCCAGCCAGCACCCGACCCAGGCGCAGTTCAAGCTGAACGGCTTCGATCTCGCGCCCTGGCTCGGCTACTGGCCCGACGCGCTGCCGGTGAAGCTGCAGCGCGGCAAGGTGTCGAGCGAGCTGGCGCTGCACTTCGAGGCGCCCCCGAAGCAGCCGCCCGTCCTGCGCCTGAGCGGCCGCGTGAACGCCGAAGACCTCGCCCTGACCGACCGCGCCGGTGCCGCACTGCTGTCCTGGGGCGCGCTGGACGTGGCGCTGCACGACGTCCAGCCGCTGGCCCGGCAGATCACGCTCGGCGCGGTGACGCTGGACGGCCTGTCGCTCGACGTCACGCGCGACGCCCGCGGGCGGATCAACCTCGTGCAGCTCGGCGACGAGCCGGACGCCGCGGCCAGCACGCCCGCCACCCCCTGGCGCGTCGCGCTGGACGCCATCGCCCTGCAGAACACCCGCGTGCGCTGGCACGACGCCGGCACGCAGCCCGCGGCACAGCTGCTGCTCGACGGCCTGTCGCTCGACACCGGCCCGGTGCACTGGCCGCTCGACCAGCCCGTCACCGTGAAGGCCGCCACCACGCTGCGCGGCACGGCGGACGGCGCGCCCGAGCTGGGCCGCCTGCAGGTGCAGGGGCAGACCGACGACAAGGCCGCGCAGCTCGATCTGCAGCTCGACCAGCTCGCGCTGTCCGCGCTGGCGCCTTACCTGAATCCGGTGCTGCAACCGCGGCTGAGCGGCGCGCTGTCCGCGCAAGGGCAGCTGCGCTGGGCAGCGGCCGCGGGCGACACGCCGATGCAGCTCACGCTCGCGCTGCAGAAGGGCCAGCTCGACACGCTCCGACTCACCGACCCCGCCGCCGCCGCAAATGCCCCGCCGCTGGCCGCCCTCGGCCAATTGCGTGTGGACGACGCCGCCGTCGATGTGGCCGCGCGCACCGTGGTGCTGGGCAAGGTGCAGCTGGTCCAGCCCGACACCCTCGTCGCCCGCGACGCCAAGGGGCAGTGGAACGTGGCGCAGTGGCTCGTGCCCGACACCGCGGCGCCGAAGCCCGCCGCCGCCCCGCCCTGGCAGATCACCCTGAAGGAGCTGCAGCTGCAGAACGGCCACCTGCGCTATGCCGATGCGCAGGCCGGCACCCGCGCAGTCCAGCTCGACATCACCCAGCTCGCCGCCGGGCTGCAGAACGTGCAGCTCCGCGGCGACCACACGCTGGCGCCGCTGCGCTGGCAGCTCAGCGGCAACGTCGCGGGCGAGCTGCCGCGGGCGCGCCCGAGCAAGGTGGCCGCCGCCACACGCACGCTCGACGGCCGCGGCGAACTCGCGCTGCAGCCGCTGCAGGTGCGCGGTGCGCTGCGCATCGACGGATTCCCGGTCCACGCGGTCGAGCCCTACTTCGGCGACGCGCTCGGGCTGGACCTGCGCCGCGCGCTGCTCGGCTACCAGGGCGATCTGGCGCTGCAGGAAGCGCCGGCCGGCTGGACGGTCGCGCTGCGCGGCGACGGGCGGATCGGCGATCTGCAGCTCTACACCCGCCGGCACGCGGCCGGCGGCACCACGGAGGACGCCGACGAGTTGCTGCGCTGGCAGACGCTGACGCTGCAGGGCCTGGACGTGGCGATCAAGCCCTCGCAGCGCCCGCGGGTGCTGGTGCGCGAACTCGCGCTGGACAACTTCTTCTCGAAGCTCGTCATCACCGAGGACGGCCGCTTCAACCTGCAGGACGTCGGGGCCAGCCCGGACGCGGCAGCGTCAGCGCCGGCTGCTGCGGCCTCCGGTGCGGCCCCTGCGGCCAGCGCCGCCGTCGCAGCCGCCAGCGCCAGCACCGATCCGCCGGTCGATCTCACCATCAGCGCCACGCGCATCAGCCGCGGCACGGTCGATTTCACCGACCGCTTCATCCAGCCCAACTACAGCGCCGACCTGAGCGAGCTGCAGGGCACGCTGGGCGAATTCCGCACCGGCAACCGCGACATGGCCACGCTCGCGCTGCGCGGCAAGGTCCAGCGCACCGGCAGCCTGGACATCAGCGGCCAGATCAACCCGACCGCCCAGCCGCTGGCGCTGGACCTGCGCGCCCGTGCCACCGACCTGGAGCTGACGCCGCTGTCGCCCTATGCCGGCAAGTACGCCGGCTACGGCATCGAGCGCGGCAAGCTGAGCATGGACGTGTCCTACCGCATCGCGCCCGACGGCACGCTCGACGCGAAGAACCAGATCGTCATCAACCAGCTCGTCTTCGGCGACCGGGTCGAAAGCCCGAGCGCCACGCAGTTGCCGGTGCTGCTGGCGGTGGCGCTGCTGAAGGACCGCAACGGCGTGATCGACCTGAACATCCCCATCAGCGGCTCGATCAACGACCCGCAGTTCAGCGTCTTCGGGCTGGCGCTGAAGGTGATCGGCAATGTGCTGACCAAGGCGATCACCGCGCCCTTCTCCTTCCTCTCCGGCGGCAGCAGCGACGACCTGAGCGCCGTCACCTTCGAGCCGGGCACCGCCACCCTCACCGCCGAGGGCCGCAGCACCGCCGACAAGGTCGCGCAGGCGCTGACCGACCGGCCAGCCCTGACCCTGACGCTGCACGGCCTGGCCGACGGCCCGACCGAACAGGACGCCTACCGGGCCGCCGCGCTGGAAAAGCGCCTGCTCGCCGCCGCCCAGCGCGAGCGGGCCGAGGCCGGCGAAGCGCCCGAGGCAATGGACGCCCCGCTGTCGGCCGAGGAACGCACGCGCCTGCTCCGGACGCTGGTCCGGCAACTGCCCAAGATGCCGAAGCCGGCGCCGGGCAAGGCCGCGGCATCGGCGCCGGCTGCACCTGCCAAGGCCTCCGGCGAGCCGACCGACGCCGAACTAACGGCGACGCTGGCCGCCGCCATGCCCGTGTCCGCCGACGTCTGGCGCGAACTGGCCGCGCAACGCGGCGAAGCGGTGCGCGATGCGCTGCTGGCGCGGCAGCTGTCGAACGAGCGGATCTTCCTCGGCGCGCCGAAGGTGGGCCGCAGCGAAAGCGACGCCGCGGCGTGGAAGCCCTCGGCCGCGATGACGCTGTCGGCCAAGTGAACGAACGGGAACGGATCTCCATGCCCCCCTTGATCGACCTGCTCACCCGCCCGCTGCGCTGGCTGTTCCAGTGGCTGATCGCCCTGATCGTCCTGTTCGAGGAATGGGGCTGGGAGCCGCTGGCCCGCCTGCTGGCGCAACTGGCGCAGCTGCCGCTGATCGGCTGGCTGGAGCGCCGCGTCGCGCGGCTGCCGCCCGCGCTGGCGCTGGTGGTGTTCCTCGCGCCGGGGCTGATGCTGCTGCCCGTCAAGCTCGCCGCGCTGGCGCTGGTCTCGCGCGGTCACGTCGTTGTCGGCATCTCCGTGATCGTGCTGGCCAAGCTGCTCGGCACCGCGCTGGTGGCCCGGATCTTCCAGCTCACGCAGCCGGCGCTGATGCAGCTGGCGTGGTTCGCGCGGCTGCACGGGCGGTGGAGCGTGTGGAAAGAGGCCGCGCTGGCGCGGGTGCGGGCGTCGCGGACCTGGCGGATTGGGCGGTGGTTTCGGCGCGGGGTGGTCCGGCGCATCCAGCGCTGGCGGGCATAGACCGGCTCGGGTGTTGTCGATATGCTGGCCCACGGCGTGACACCGACGTTGCGCTGAACCCCCTGGAAAGCGCGTCACCCCATGCAGACACTTCTCAATCGGCAGGTACTGCTGAAGGCGCGTCCTTCGGGCATTCCGCAGGCCGAACACTTCGAGATCGTCGAGACCCCGGTGCCGGCGCCGAACGAGGGTCAGATCGTCGTTCGCAACCAGTACCTCGCCGTCGAACCCGCGATGCGCGGCTGGGTCAGCAACGTCGGCAACTACGCCGAGCCGGTCCCGCTCGGCGGTGTCATGCGCGCCTTCACGGTGGGTCGGGTGGTGGCCTCGCGCAGTCCTGGGTGCGCGGTGGGCGACGTCGTGACCGGGATGTTTGGCTGGCAGGACCATGCCGTGGTGGACGGATCGATGGTCCAGCGCCGGATCACCGATCTGGAACTCCCGATCTCGACCGCACTCGGCGTGCTCGGACTGAACGGACTCACGGCCTACTTCGCCCTGCTCGACCTGGGTCAACCCAAAGCCGGCGAGACCGTGGTGGTGTCGACCGCGGCCGGCGCGGTCGGATCCTGCGTGGGCCAGATCGCGAAGCTCAAGGGTTGCCGAACGGTCGGCATTGCTGGTGGCGCGCAGAAGACCGCGCTGTGTCTGTCCGAATTCGGGTATGACCACGCGATCGACTACCGGGCGGATCAGCTCGAAGAGCGGTTGGCCGAGGCCTGCCCGAACGGGATCGATGTCTACTTCGACAACACCGCCGGCGCCATCAGCGACGCCGTGCTCAAGCACCTGGCGGTCGGCGCCCGCGTGATCATCTGCGGGACCGCGTCCATTGCCTCATGGAACCCGCCGCCCCTGGGTCCGAGAGTGGAACGGCACCTGCTCGTGAAGCGGGCACGGATGCAGGGCTTCCTGATTTTCGACTTCGCCGATCGCTACCCGGAAGGCCTGCGCGCGCTGACCGACTGGGTGAAAGCCGGACAGATCCATTACCGCGAAGACATCCTGGACGGCATCGAGCACGCCCCGGACGCCATCGCGGGCCTGTACCGGGGCGAGAACCTCGGCAAGCGCCTGATCCGCATTGCGGCGGACTGAGCAGCCGCGCCTACTTCACCACCAGCGCCGTCAGCTCGAACCCCGAGGTCTCGACCCGCGTCTTCACCCGCACCGTGTTGTAGCCCTTGTTCAACGTCACCGCGATCGGCGTGTGCCGGTCGTGCCGGCGTCGGTGCTCTGGTGGACGGTGCTGCTGCTGCCGTCACCGCCGCCGCATCCGGCCAGCATCGAGGCGGCGACTGCCGCCAGAACGGCAGGAGTCGCGAATGGAGTCTTCAACATGGGGCGCTGCCTTCGGTAGACAGGAAACTGCTTGGCAGGCGCTTGATGCGCCGGAAATGATAATTTCAGGAGCGGATGTCAGCGCGACCGTTGCGATCCGTCAGGGCTGGGCGCAAAAAAGACAGGGGCGCTGCGGGGTTGGTCGGGGCCGTGGCGTAGGTGTGGGATGTGGGTATTCGGTGGGGGGAAATCGGGTGCGTGCTGACAGATGGGCTGCATCTTGCCGCAGCGCTCGGCTCAGGTGGAGGTCAGGGCCGGTTTCGAGAAGTGCCCCAGAGCGACCTCTGACAGGTGTAGACCTGAAACGGTAGTTTCGCTATGCTGGATCATCGCGCAAGGGCTCAACCAGTTGCACCAGCAATGGAAAGTATTAGGTTATTAATAGGAATCAGTAAGGTCGTGCAGTTTTAACGATAAGGCCACACAAAACAATCAAGCGACTACACCACCAATGATTGATGCCGATATCAGGGTGAATTTCTAGTGGTTGATTTTCTTTTCCTGCACACCTCAGACACTTAGTCGATGTCTTCAGCGCCCAAACAGCAACTCAACTATTTACCCAAATGAACAACTCAAAGTTACCAAAAAGACTAACCAAAGAACCGATCATTGATGCAATTTTCGAAATCAGATTCGACTCCAGCACCCCTATAGCAAGCGTATTACCAGGTTTGTTTTTTTCAGAACTTAAAGACATAAAAGGATTCGAGCGCCTCCCCCAAGCCGAAATTCCAGAAAAACTCAGAAAAGACGACCCATTGTTGCAATATTTACCAATAATAAAATTAAATTGGATGGACTACAATATATTAATTGGAGATAGAAATTTAGCGATCGCAGCAAACCTGCCGTACAAGGGATGGAACAATTTCAAAGAGGCAATTAAGAAAATTTTATCTATTGTAAAAAAATCAAATCTAATACAAAAAATAGAGCGGTATTCAACGAAATATATAGATATTGTAGAGAACGATGCAGAAACTACGTCAAAAGCGGCAAATATCATCATAAAAATGGGGCCGAAAGATATGCTTGATAGCCAATTTCATCTAAAAACAGAATACCTAGAAAGGGAATTCATAAATGTCGTGCAAATTATATCCAACGCAACAATAACCCTGCCAAATGGATCAACAAAAACAGGACTTATAATTGACATCGACACAATTAGAATTGGCTTTGATTTATTAAGTGCAGAAAGCCAACTACTGGAAAAATCTCTAGACGACATTCACCTTGTAAGCAAAGAAACCTTCTTTAACTCTTTGACAGTTGATGGAATATCCAACCTAGGGCCAGTTTATGAGTAATATCAAGTACAAAGGAACATCCCAAACAATTCAGACCGCGATAATTTCCGGTCTCATACTAGCCTCAATTTCCCCACATGACATTGAATCACTAGATAAAATTGACGCCAAAATCTACCACACATCACTAAATCGCTTAAGCAATAATGCAAGATATGACTATCTACCATTATCTGGAATAAAAAACTCTCAAAATCCATCAATTCACGATGCATCCAATCACTTCATAAGTGAAATCTCTGAATTTTACTCATCCTTGACAACGAAGCAGGAGCGACTTGGAGAGGAATTTGAAAAAATACTTTTTAAAAATCTTTGGGATTTATACGATTAACCATGAGTTCAATAATAAATGACATAAAAGATCATCTTCCATTGTATTTAACAATGTCCGCAAAAGACGGAATGTTAAAAGCATTAAAAGATGATTTTCCAAATAAAATTAATTACTATACAGACCAGCGCAAAGACGATTTTCTACAAGGTGATGGCTGGGGCAATCTTGATGTTTTGCGCATCAGTGATTCAAATAATCTTGAAAGAAAAAGCACCAAAGGTATAATATTAAGCAATAGTTGCGACATTAGTACAGAAAATAAGCGCCAGATTCCACCAAAATATGTATTTGCCCCAATAATTAAACTAAGCAGATACAAAGCACAACTTCAAAAAGATAATGCTGAATTTAATTCAATAGAAGCAAAAATTGAATCCATAAAAAAACAACAAGTCACCTCCATTTTTTACCTCCCTGAAGGAGGTCCACTAGAAGAAGACTACATAGCCATCCTAGACGATCTCCACAGCGTAACTTTAAATTCAGATGGGATGTCAGGGAAGACAAAATTTTTCACACTCAGTCAGATCGGATTTTTTATGTTCCTATTTAAATTATCAATTCATTTCTGCAGATTTCATGAAAATGTTTTTCGTGACGGAATAGTTACCGAGACACAAATCCAAACATAAATACGCCTAGGCAAAATTAGTGTCAACTCGCCTCGGAAAATGCCTCTGCGGCTCCGTCCGCTTCCGCCTCTCGGCTGAACCGGTCGCGACCAGAATCTGCTGGTGCCGCGACTGCCAGCATCTGGCGGCAAACGGCACGGTCAATATCCTGGTGCCGACCGCGGCACTCGACATTGACGGCCCGACCAGCGAATACACCAGCACCGCCGACAGCGGCAACACGATGCGGCGCCGGTTCTGCCCGACCTGCGGCTCGTCGCTGTTCGCCAACTCGTCCGCACGCCCGCAATTCACCGTCGTGCGCGTGGGCGCGCTGGACGATCCCTCGTCCGTCAAGCCGACGATGAACATCTGGACCAGCAGCGCGCCGACGTGGGCCTGTCTGGATGCAACACTGGAGCAGGTCGAGAAGCAGCCCGTGCCGCCGCCGAGCGCCAAGCCCGCCTGACGCACCGGCCCGCCCCCGCATCAGCGCAGCACAAACTCCCCATCCGGCACCGGCAAGGCCGCTGGCACCTCCCCCAGCAGCTCCCGCAGGCTGGCGTCGATGCCGGCGACCATCGCGTCGAGCGCCAGGTCGTTGGGCATCGTGCCGAAGGGCTGCTCGATCTCCTCGCTGAAGGCTTCCAGCGCGAAGAAGGTGTAGGAGACAAACGCCACCACCAGCGGCGTCATCAGCCCGATGGAATCGACCAGCCCGAAGGGCAGCAGCAGGCAATAGGAATAGACGCTGCGGTGCAGGATCACCGAATACGTGAACGGCAGCGGCGTGCTGGCGATGCGCTCGCAGCCGCCGAGCGCGGCGGTCAGCAGGTCGAGCGACTGCTCCAGCTTGACGGCCAGATCGGGCTGGAGCTGGCCGCGCTCGCGCCAGTCGCGCAGCTGCCCGCCCAGCCACAGCGCCACCGCCATCGGCACCAGCCGCACCCGCGTCACCCGCGCCAGCACCTCCGGCGGCAGCAGCCCGACCAGCCCGGTGTCCGGCGCCTGCCCGCGCAGCTGGTTGCGCATCGCCGCGGCGAACGCGCTCAGGCCGAGCACGAAGGGCCGCGTCTCGCAGTCGCGCGTGGTCAGCGTCAGCGCCTGGCGCGCCAGGTTGCGCGCCTCGACCAGCACGGCGCCCCAGAGCTTGCGGCCCTCCCAGTAGCGGTCGTAACTCGCGTTGATGCGAAAGCCGAGGAACAGCGCCAGCGACACGCCCATCAGCGAGAACGGACTCGCCGTGAGCGTCACCTTCCACTGGAAGAGATAACCATGCGCCAGCGCCACCAGCAGCGCGAAGCCGACGGTGAAGAGCTGCTGCGTCAGGATCTGCCGCACCATCGACCCCCGCCGCACGAACAGCAGGTGCACCCAGTGCGGCCGCGGTCGGATGATCATGCCGCGGCGACCGGCATCCAGCGGCCGCGCAGGGCAGGAAGAAGGAAGCGGCGGTCGTGGAACATGTCGGCGCAGCAGCAGGGGCTGGAGAAAGTGGAGACAACCCGGCACTCTAGGCAGCCCGGTCGCCGCCGACAAACGAGCACTTATGATCCGACGGTTAAGTTCTGCTTACCCGTCCTGACCCAGCCCCGATGCGCGACCGCCTCCCTCCCCTGCCCCTGTTCCGCACCTTCGAGGCCGCCGCCCGCCACCTCAGCTTCAAGAAGGCCGCCGACGAGCTGTGCGTCACGCCCGCGGCGGTGAGCCAGCAGATCAAGGCGCTGGAGACGCACCTGGGCGTGCCGCTGTTCCTGCGGCTGACGCGGGCGCTGCGGCTGAGCGAACAGGGGGCGGCGATGCTGCCCTCGGTGCAGGCGGCGTTCGGGTGTCTGGACGAGGCGGTGCGCCGGGCCGGCGTGGTGCAGACCGGCGGGCGGCTCACGGTGGTGGCGCCGCCCTCCTTCGCCAGCCACTGGCTGGTGCCGCGCCTGCCGACGTTCCACGCCGCCCACCCCGAGATCGAGCTGCACCTGGCCAGCCGCGCCGACACGGTGGACCCGGGGGGTGAAGCCGCCGTGCTCGCGGCGCTGGACCGCCCGCCGGGCGACGAGGGCTGCGCGATGGCGATCGTCTACGGCGCGGGGCACCACGCCGGCTGCCGGGTGGACGCGCTGCTCGCGCCGGAGCTGGTGCCCGTGTGCGCACCGGGTCTCGCGACCGCCGCCCGGCCGCTGCACACCCCGGCCGATCTGTGCCGGCAGGTGCTGATCCACAGCGACATCTACGGCAGCACCGGCCGCAGCGGGCAGCCCTGGGGCTGGCCGCAGTGGCTGCAGGCGGCGGGGGTGGACACGCCGGTGGCGACGCCGGGGCGGCATTTCTCCGACGCGATGCTGGCGATCGAGGCGGCGCTGGCCGGCCAGGGCGTGGCGCTGGCGGCGCGGCCGATGGTGGCGCCGAGTCTGGCGGCGGGCACGCTGGTGGCGCCGTTTCCGGTGGCGATCCGCTCGCCGTACACCTACTGGCTGGTGGCGCGGGCGGATGTGGCACGCCGGCCGGCGGCAGTGGCATTCCGGCAGTGGGTCGTGGCGCAGGTGGCGCTGGACGCCGTCAGCCCCTGAACTTGCTGCCTAGCCCCTTCAGCAGCGCGATCGGCCCGAGCCGGGACTGCAGGTTCCACACCGACAGGCGCCGCGTCAGGCTGCGGCCGTCGTACCAGTCCAGCACCGACGCGCTGGCGCCCTCGGGCTCGCGCACGCTGACCAGCGTCGAGGCCTCGGCCGTGGATTCGAAGGCCTGCTGCAGCGCCTCGACGGTGAGCAGCAGGCTCGGCGTGATGTCGGCGTGGGCGGGGTCGTAGCAGGCGTGGCGCTCGATCCAGGTGTCGCCACAGCGCAGGCGGATCAGGCCGGCCAGCTCACCGCCGTCACTGGCGAGCAGCCACACCGCCGCATCGCCGCGCCGGGCCAGCACCGGCAGCCACGCGCGGTAGAAGGCGGCGCGGCGCGGGTCGCTGCCGATGGTCACGCCGCCGCCGGCCTGCACCAGCGCCTGCTCCAGCGCGAGGTAACGCTCCAGCGCCTCCACGATGTCGTCCGGCCCCTGCGCCACCACCCTGCAGGCGCCGGGCTGCTCCAGCTGCAGCCGCTGCTGCATGCGTGCCCACTGCGCCTGCACCGCGTCGCGGCGGGTGGCGACGTGCAGCTCCCAGTCCCCGTCCAGCCGCTGGTACGGTGCCTCGATGTCGGGCAGCGACTCGCTGGAGAACCCCCGCCCCGGCCGCTGCAGCTCGCGCAGCGGCCAGCCGCCGGAGACCAGCTCGCGCAGGTCGAGCACCTGCCACTCCGAGCGCAGCGCGACCAGTTCCTGCCAGAGCACGCTCCAGACGCGGTCCGCATCCTCCAGCGCCAGCAGGCCGGGCTGGTCCCCCTCCCAGATACCGATGTGGCGCAGCACCTGCATCGTCATGCCGTAGTGGCGCTCCGGCACCCGCACCAGCGGCAGCACGCCCACCAGCCGCTCCGCGGCGTCGTGCACGGCCATCACCCACAGTGCGTGCCCCGGCTCGGCCAGGTGCTGCCACGCGTGGTGGACATAGCCCCAGGTCACGTACAGCCCGTACTCCACCGCCTGGTCCTCCAGCGACTCCCACGCCGACCGCAGCGCCAGCAAGGCGGACTCGTCACGCACGAGGGTGACGGACAGGGCGGCGGCGCGGGACTCGGGCAGGTTCATGGCGTGGAGGAACGGGAGACGGGCATGGGGACAGGATCAGGACGCTGGCCGCCAGTGTGCAACAGCGTGCCTACAGCGGACTGAAGCCGCTCCGGCGTGACCAGCGCCGCGGGGATGGCGGGGCCGGCGATCACCTCGACCCGGCTGAACAGCCCGCGCCGCAGCGGCCGGGCCATCGCGCGCCCGCCCTCGATGCGCGAGAAGGTCGAGCCCCACAAATTGACCAGCGCCACCGGCACGACCGGCGCGGGCTGGCGCTCCAGGATCTTCATGATCCCGCCCTTGAAGGGCTGCAGCGTGCCGTCGCGGGTGATGCCGCCTTCCGGGAAGATGCCGAGCAGATCGCCCTCGGCGAGCACCTTCGCCGCCTCGGCAAACGCGCGTTCGTAGACCACCGGGTCCTCCGCCTGCGGCGCCACCGGGATGGCCTTGACCAGCCGGAACAGCGCGCCCAGCAGCGGCGTGGCGAAGATGCGGTGGTCCATGATGAAGCGGATCGGCCGCGGGCTGGCCGCAGCCAGCACGATCGCGTCGACGAAGCTGACGTGGTTGGCCGCAATGATGGCGGCACCTTCGGTCGGGATGTTGGCGTCGCCGGTCAGCTTCAGGCGGTAGACGAAGCGCGTCAGCATGAAGGCCAGGAAGCGCAGCAGGTACTCCGGCACCAGCAGGAAGATGTAGCCGGCCACCAGCGCATTGGCCAGCCCGGTCGCGAGGAAGACCTGCGGGATCGTGGCACCGGCACCGAGCAGCGCACCGGCGATCACCGAGCTGGCAATCATGAACAGCGCGTTGAGGATGTTGTTGGCGGCGATGATGCGGGCGCGGTGGCTCTTCGGGGCGCGCAGCTGGATCAGCGCGTACATCGGCACGCTGTAGAGCCCCGCCGAGCCGGCCAGCAGCGCCAGATCCAGCATCACGCGCCAGTGCGCCGGCTGCGCGAGGAAGGTGCCGAGCGTGTACGACGCGGCGCCCTGCGGCAGCGCGAGGCCGGTCGCGGCGAAGTACAGGTCGACCGAGAACACCGTCATCCCGATGGCGCCCAGCGGCACGAGGCCGATCTCGACATGCCGCTTCGACAGCACCTCGCACAGCAGCGAGCCCGTGCCGATGCCGATCGAGAACACCACCAGCAGCAGCGAGGCGACCTGCTCGTTGCCGTGCAGCACCTCCTTGGCGAAGGCGGGGAACTGGCTCAGGAAGACCGCGCCGAAGAACCACATCCACGAGATGCCCAGCAGCGAGCGGAAGACGACGATGTTGCCGTGCGCGAGCTTCAGGTTGCGCCAGGTCTCGGTGAAGGGGTTGGGGTTGATCTTCAGCGTCGGATCGGTGGCCGGCGTCGGCGGCACGAACTGCACGACCACCCGCCCCAGCAGCGCCAGCGCCACGCAGCCGATCGCCACCGCCTGCGCCCCGCCCTCGGCCATGCCGATCAGCAGACCGCCCACGACGTTGCCGAGCAGGATGGCGACAAACGTGCCCATCTCCACCATGCCGTTGCCGCCGGTGATCTCGCGCTCGCCGAGGTGCTGCGGCAGGTAGGCGAACTTGACAGGGCCGAACAGCGTCGAGTGCAGCCCCATCAGGAAGACGCAGCCCAGCAGCGTCACGACCCGCACGTTCACCGCGTCCTGCACGAAGGCCCAGGCCGCCAGCCCCATGATGCCGATCTCCAGCGACTTGACGAAACGCATCAGCAGCGCCTTGTCGAGCTTGTCGGCGAGCTGCCCGCTGGTGGCCGAGAACAGCAGGAAGGGCAGGATGAACAGCGCCCCGATCGCCAGCCCCGCCAGCGAGGGCGGCAACCATTCGACCTGCAGCTGGTAGGTCACCAGCACCGTGAAGGCGAACTTGAACAGGTTGTCGTTGGCGGCGCCGAGGAACTGGGTCCAGAAGAACGGTGCAAAGCGGCGTTGGCCGAGCAGCGCGAACTGGCTGGTCTGGTCGGGGTGACTCATCGGGAGCGGTCCTCGTCAGGCGCAGCGCACAGGGGTCGGCGCCGCGGGAACACTGTAGTGCAAGCAGTGCGGGATCAGCGCACGGTCTGTGGCGCACCGGCCAGTCCCGCGCGCTGCAGGAAGGCGAACACCGAATCGACGGTGACGGTGTCGATGCGGTCGGTGAAGCGCCGGGCGGTCGGGTGGTCGTCGAAGGCGACGTTGGCGCTGCCGACGCGGGCGCCCAGGCGCTGGCCGGCGCTGAGGTTGAGCGTGGTCGGCTGGTAGCCCTTGAACTGCAGCCAGGCCTGGGCGCGGGGGCGGTCGCAGGCACTCGGCTCCACCGCGCAGGCCAGCGTCTCCAGCGCCCACTGGTTGCTCTGCTGGTAACGCTGCGCCCACGGGTAGGCGACCATGCTGTAGGGCTTGTGGTGCAGCGCGGCGGCGCGGGTGTTGTCCTGCAGCAGCGGGCGCAGCGCGTCCTGCACGGCCGGGGTCGGGATCACCAGCCCGGCCTCGAAGTCATAGAGGTCGTCGCTGAAGAACTCGGCCAGCCCCTGCCGGTACAGCGCCGACTCGGCCGTGCCGCACTGGTTGAGCTTGTGCACGATGCGCCAGGCCTTGGCGCTGTCGTCGCGGTAGACATAACCGAGGTGCGAGTAGCGCACGCCGTAGCGGTCGAGGTTCTGGCCGCGGCGGGCGATGACGGCCACTTTGGCGCCGCTGCTGTCGAGCCAGCGCGCGGTCTTCACGGCCAGGTCGAGCGCGCTGCGGATCTGCTCGGGGGACGGCGGTTTCTGCTCGCAGTTCCGGCCAGCATGGGCGGCCGGTGAGGTCAGCGCCAGCGGCAGCAGCAGCGCCCAGGGGGCCAGGCGCACGGCGGTGGTGTTCATCGCGTCATCCGTTCGTTGTAGATCAGCGAGGCACCGATCTCGTTGGGGATGAAACACAGCGCCTTGCCCGCGGCCGACAGGATCCAGCCGGTGCTCAGCGCCATGACCACCACCGTGGTGCCCGCCGTCACCGAGAGCGCCTCGGCGCCCGCTGCGCTCAGCGTCAGCGCGACGCTGGCGCCGGTCGCCGCCTGCGTCACCACCCAGACCAGACCGGCGGCAGCCACTTCCACGCTGGCCACCGTCACCACGGCCCCGGCGGTCAGCACCGACGCAGCCGGCGCCGCCGAGATCGCCAGCGGCACGCCCAGCGACAGGGCCGAGAGCGCGCTGGCTTCCGAGCCATCCCGGTGCGCCCAGGCCTGCGTCGGGGCGATCACGACGCTGGCGGCCAGCGCCAGCGCGAGGAGCTTCTTCATCGTCTTCATGGAGTTCACCTTGTTCAAGCTTCATGCAGAAGGAATCGCCACCAGGAATCGTCATCCTCGCGAATGCGAGGACCCACGATCACGCCTCGTCGCGGGCTTCGCGGCGGCCCTGCAGGCGCGCTTCCAGCACATCGGCCTCGTAGGCATCACGCAGCGTCTTGGCCAGCGTGAACACCGAAGAGATGAGGAACAGCCAACTCACCGCGAGGTAGGCCTTCCACACCGGCTGCACGTCCATGCGCCACAGGCCCCACGCCGTCAGGCCCATCGCCAGGAAGAAACCGCCCCAGACCACGTAACGCCAGCCCGGGGTGTCGTTGCGGCGCTTGTCGTTGTCGCGGATGAACTTGGACAGGCCGAAGGCCGAGGTCAGGCAGAACAGGTAGCCCATCACCATGAACGCGCGGTCCAGGTCCTGCCCCGGCAGCCAGGCCAGGCCGGTTGCGCACAGCGTCACCGCCAGACCGAAAGAGATCCAGACCTGCAGGCGCCAGGCGCGGGTATCGCGGCGCACCAGGCTGGACGAAGCGGCCGAGAACGACGGGGTGGAAACATCGGGGATCATGGCGGAACACCTTTCGGCTGGCAGTGCGTGGAACACGGAATGGATACTCGGGCAGAGCATCCCAGGGTGCAACCATAGGCAACGCAATATCGGCCAATGCCTCGATGAGTATCATTTGGCGATACCAGTTCGCAGCCCGAGGGCACATCCACACCATGAGCACCACCGCCGACCTGATCCGCGTCCTCAAGGCCGAGCTGAAGTCCGCCGGCATCACCTACGCCGCGCTGGCCGCGCAGCTCGACATGGCCGAGTCCAGCGTCAAGCGCATGTTCGCGCAGGGGGACATGCCGCTGTCGCGCATCGACGCCATCTGCAGCGTGCTGCGCACCGACTTCGCCGAGCTGGCGCGGCGCGTGGCGGAGGACACGCCGCCCCGCATCGAGCTGACCCCGGAGCAGGAGCGCGCCGTGGTCGCCGACCGCAAGCTGCTGCTGGCGGCGATCTGCTGCCTGAGCCAGTGGACCTTCGAGCAGGTGCTGGGCGGCTACGGCTACACCGAGGCCGAACTGACGGGCTACTTCGTGCAGCTCGACCGGCTCGGCATCATCGAGCTGAGGCCGCACAACCGCTACCGGCTGAAGGTGGCCAAGACCTTCCGCTGGCGGCCGCACGGGCCGGTGATGCAGTTCTTCCGCGCCGAGGTGGTGCCGGACTACTTCCGCGGCGGCTTCGACGGCGAAGGCGAGCAGCTCATGCTCGTGCACGGCGAGATCAACACCCGCGTCGCCCAGGTCTTCAATGAACGCCTGGCGCGCATCGCCGGCGACTTCGCGCAGCAGCACCTGGCCGACCAGCGCCTGCCCGACGACCAGAAGCGGCCCTACACGCTGGTGATCGGCATGCGCTCCTGGCTGTTCGGGCCGTTTCGCAACCTGCGCCGCGAAGCGGGCGGCGCGCCGCAGAGCTTGTCAGCGCCTTAAAGGAGGGGCCAATTTTCTCCAAATTGTCCAGATTTGCTGATCAAAGACGACAGTAAACAGCTTGAAACTGGCTGAACAAGTCTTTTGACCAGTAGACCATCTCCTGTCAGCTGCCTAAGCTGGACCACTCCTGTTCAACCAAAAGAGGAGATCCCCATGAAAGCTTACGGCGCAGAATTTCTCGGAACCTTCTGGCTGGTGCTCGGCGGCTGCGGCAGCGCGGTGCTGGCCGCGGCCTTCCCCGGTGTCGGCATCGGCCTGCACGGCGTGTCGCTCGCCTTCGGCCTGACGGTGCTGACGATGGCGTTTGCCATCGGCCACATCAGCGGCTGCCACCTCAACCCGGCGGTCTCGATCGGCCTGTGGGCGGGCGGGCGCTTTCCGGCGGGCAAACTGCTGCCCTACATCGTGTCGCAGGTGCTCGGCGCCATCGCGGCCGGCGCGGTGCTCTACACCATCGCCAGCGGCGCGGCCGGCTTCGACGTGGCCAAGGGCTTCGCGTCCAACGGCTACGGCGCGCACTCGCCGGGCGGCTACTCGATGCTGGCCGCGGTGGTCACCGAAGTCGTGATGACGGCCTTCTTCCTGATCGTCATCCTGGGCGCCACCGACCGCCGCGCCCCGGCCGGCTTCGCGCCCATCGCCATCGGTCTGGCGCTGACGCTGATCCACCTCATCAGCATCCCGGTGACCAACACCTCGGTCAACCCGGCGCGCTCGACTGGCGTGGCGCTGTTCGTCGGCGGCTGGGCGGTGGAGCAGCTGTGGGTGTTCTGGGTCGCCCCGATCGCGGGCGCCCTGCTGGGTGCCGGCCTGTACCGCCTGATTGGCGACGACGACCGCTGAGCTGATCCTGAAGGTCCACTGCGGGGATTCCCGATGAATCGGGTTTCCCCTCTCCTGACTACGTACTGACACCGCGAAACTGACAGTTCGTTGGAACCGGTTCCAACGGTCCCAGTTTCCGGAGTCTCCCTTGTCCGATCACGACCAGAGCCCGCTGTCCCACCGCATTGCCCCGCCGCCCGGATCGGCGATGGCGCAGCCCGAATTTCTGTGGGGCGCGGCAACGGCGTCGTACCAGATCGAGGGCGCCATCGACGCCGATGGCCGCCTGCCCAGCATCTGGGACACCTTCTCCGCCATCCCCGGCAAGACCCTGGGAGGCGACACCGGCGAGCAGGCCTGCGAACACCACGCGCGCTGGGCCGACGACGTCGACCTGATCGCCGACCTGGGCGTCGACGCCTACCGCCTGTCGATCGCCTGGCCGCGCGTCATGCACGCCGACGGCACGCCGAACCAGGAAGGCCTCGGTTTCTACCGCCGCCTGCTGGCACGGCTCGGCGCCCACGGCATCCAGCGCTACGTCACCCTCTACCACTGGGACCTGCCGCAGCACCTCGAGGACCGCGGCGGCTGGCTCAACCGCGACACCGCCTACCGTTTCGCCGAGTACGCCGCGCTGGTCGTGCGCGAACTGAACGGGCTGGTCGAAGGCTGGATGACGCTGAACGAGCCCTGGTGCTCGGCCTTCCTCGGCTACGGCAACGGCCACCACGCGCCGGGTCTGGCCGATCCGCGCTATGCGACGCAGGCCATGCACCACCTGCTGCTCGGCCACGGGCTGGCGCTGCAGGCGATCCGCGAGATCGACCCGGGCACGCCCGCCGGCATCGTCGCCAACATCGGCCGCGGCACCTCCGACAGCGCCGACCCGGCCGACCAGGAAGCCGCCCGCCTCTACGAACTCCAGCACAACGACTGGGTGCTGCAGCCGCTGCTGGCCGGCAGCTATCCCGCGGACCTGTGGGACCAGCTCTGGCCCGGCAGCGCGCCGCTGGTGCTGCCCGGCGACATGGACCTCATCCGCCAGCCGATGGACTTCCTCGGCATCAACTATTACTTCCGCAGCAACCTGCACAGCGACGGCGCGCACGGCTTCGCCGATGTGCCGCTGGCCGATGTCGAGCGCACGCAGATGGGCTGGGAGGTCTACCCGCAAGGCCTGGAAGACCTGCTGCGCCGCTTCAAGTCGGTCTATCCGAATCTGCCGCCCATCTACATCACCGAAAACGGCATGGCCAGCGATGACCGCGTCGAGGGTGGACGCATCGACGACACCCAGCGCCAGTCCTACCTGAAGCGCCACTTCGCCGCGGTCAGCCGCGCGATGGACGCGGGCGTCGAGGTGCGTGGGTACTTCGTGTGGTCGCTGATGGACAACTTCGAGTGGGCCTTTGGCTACGAGCGCCGCTTCGGGCTGGTCCACGTCGACTACGGGACCCAGGTGCGCACGCTGAAAGACAGCGCCCTCGCCTTCCGTTCCTTTCTTCAACAGCGTCGGGCGACCGCTACCCAAGCCGCCCTTACAACCTGAGGAGACAAGAGCGATGACGATGACCATGAACATCCGCATGAAGCAAGTGGCCGTGGCCGCGCTGATCAGCTTCGGTGCCATCGGCGCCGCGCAGGCCCAGAAGGCCGAAGTCATCCACTGGTGGACCTCCGGCGGTGAAGCCGCGGCCATCAAGGAATTCGCCACGGCCTACACCAAGGGCGGCGGCACCTGGGTCGACACCCCCATCGCCGGCGGTGGCGGCGCCCAGGCCCGCACCGTGATGGCCAACCGCACCATGGGTGGTGATCCCCCGACCGCTGCCCAGTACAACTACGGCAAGCAGTACGAAGAGATCATCAAGGAAGGCCTGCTGAACAACCTCGACGACGTCGCGGCCAAGGGCAACTGGGACAAGCTGCTGCCCGAGAAGATCAAGAACGCCGTGAAGGTCGGCGGCCACTACTACGCCGTGCCGGTCAACCTGCACAACGAGAACTGGGTCTGGTTCAACAAGGCCGTGCTGGCCAAGGCCGGCGCCAAGGAGCCGACCAACATGGACGAGATGTTCGCGGCCATGGACAAGGTCAAGGCCGCTGGCGGCGTGACCCCGCTGGCGCTGGGCGGCCAGGGCTGGCAGGAAGGCATCACCTTCCGCGGCGTGCTGCTGGCCGTGGGTGGCCAGGACCTGTACCTGAAGACCTTCAAGGACAAGGACGCGACCACCCCGCAATTCCGCAAGACGGTCGAGACCTTCAAGAAGCTCAAGGGCTATGTGGACGCCGGCTCCCCGGGCCGTGACTGGAACCTGGCCACCGGCATGGTGATCGACGGCAAGGCCGCCTTCCAGATGATGGGCGACTGGGCCAAGGGCGAGTTCGTCAACGCCGGCAAGACGGCGGGCAAGGAATACGGCTGCTTCATGGCCGGCGGCCCGAAGATGGCGTATGCCATCGGCGGCGACGTGTTCGTGTTCCCGAAGTCCAAGTCGAAGGAGTCTGATGCGGCCCAGAAGAAACTGGCCGAGATGATGATCTCGCCAGCGATGCAGGTGGCCTTCAACAACAAGAAGGGCTCCATCCCGATCCGCACCGACGTCGACACCAGCAAGATGGACATCTGCGCGCAAGCCGGCGTCCAGGCCGTCAAGGAAGGCCGTCTGCTGCAGAGCGACAACGAACTCCTGAGCCCCGATGCCAAGGGTGCCTTCGAGGACGCCGTCAGCAAGTTCTGGAACTCCGACCAGTCGGTCGACGACGCCATCAAGTCGATGAGCGCAGCGCTCAAGCGCTGATGTTCCCCGCGCGGGGCTGGTCCTGACCGGCTCCGCGCTCCGCTTTTCCCTTTCGCGTGCAATCGATTCCGGCAGGCCCCCCGCCTGCCGGGTCGGGCTGCTGCATGACCAGCGAGAACCGCCATGGCGCGCTCCGCACGACCCAAACGCCTGAACCTGGCCCTGCACGCGGCCCTGCTGCCGCTGGCCATCACCGCCCTGCTGGCCTATGTGGGCTCGGTGCTCTGGAGCATCCGGATCTCGCTGTCCTCGTCCAAGCTCTTCCCGCGCGACGACTGGGTCGGCCTGGACCAGTTCCAGCGCCTGTTCGAGACCGACCGCTGGACCGTCTCCATTCAGCACCTGGGCGTGCTCGCCGTGGTCTACATCGTCGGCGTGATGGTGCTCGGCACGCTGATGGCGATCTTCATCGACCAGCAGGTCAAGGCAGAGAGCTGGTTCCGCACCATCTTCCTCTACCCCTACGCGATGAGTTTCGTGGTCACGGGCCTGATCTGGCAGTGGCTGTTCAACCCCTCGCTGGGCCTGCAGAACGCCTTCCGCCTGATGGGCTGGGAGAGCTTCACGCTCGACTGGACGGTGCGCACGGACATGGTGCTCTACGCCGTCGGTCTGGCCATGGTCTGGCAGGGCAGTGGCACGACGATGGCCATCCTGCTGGCGGCGCTGCGCGGCGTGGACGAGGAGCAGTGGAAGGCGGCGCGCCTGGAAGGTGTGTCCAAGCCGCGCTACTACCTGAGCGTCGTGCTGCCGCAGCTGGGCCCCGCCTTCGCGACCGCCTTCGTGCTGCTGTCCGTGGCGCTGGTGCGCACCTTCGACGTGGTGATCGTGATGACCAGCGGCGGCCCCGGTGACGCCAGCGAAGTGCCGGCCAAGTTCATCATCGACCACCTCTTCGGCCGCAACAACATCGCGCTGGCCTCGGCCGCGTCCGTGGTGATGCTGGTCACCGTGTTCACCGTGCTCGCGCCGCTGCTGTACTGGCGCTCCAAGGTCCAGGCCCGTCAGAACGCCGGCCACTGAGAGACTGAGAGAGTTACCGACATGCGCACTGCCATTCGTCCGCGCCGGCCGCTGGTCACCCCCGCCCGCATCGGCATCTACGCCTTCCTGCTGACCACCTCGGCCTTTTTCCTGCTGCCGCTCTACGTGATGGTGGTGACCTCGCTGAAGTCGGCCGACGAGGTGCGGCAGGCCGTGCTGTTCGCCTGGCCGGCCTCGCCGCAGTTCGGCAACTGGTCGGAAGCCTGGTCCAAGGCCTGCATCGCGCTGGCCTGCGAGGGCATCCAGGGCGGCTTCTGGAACTCGGTGCGGCTGGTCGTGCCCGCGACGATTCTGTCCGTGTTCCTCGGCGCGCTCAACGGCTACGCGCTGAGCTTCTGGCGCTCGCGCTGGGGCGACCTGCTGTTCGGGATCATGCTGCTGGGTGCCTTCGTGCCCTTCCAGGTGATGATCTATCCGCTGGTGGCGTGGTTCCGGCTGGGTGGCTTCTACAACACCTACTGGGCCATCCTGCTGGTGCACTGCATCTTCGGCATGCCGGTGCTGACCCTCCTGTTCCGCAACTACTACGTCGCCGTGCCGAACGAGCTGTTCAAGGCTGCGCGCATCGACGGCGGCGGCTTCTGGCGCATCTTCTTCCAGCTCATGCTGCCGATGGGCACGCCCATGCTGATCGTGGCGACCATCCTGCAGGTCACTGGCATCTGGAACGACTACCTGTTCGGCCTGATCTTCGCCGGCAAGGACAACTACCCGATGACGGTGCAGCTCAACAACCTGGTCAACACCACCTTCGGCGTGCGCCGCTACCACATCGACATGGCCGCCACGATCCTCACCTCGCTCGTGCCGCTGGCGGTGTACTTCTTCTCGGGCCGCTGGTTCGTGCGTGGCATCGCTGCCGGCGCCGTCAAGGGCTGATTCCTTTCATCTGCAGACTCTGACGAGACCCCACCATGGCCAGCGTCCACATCGAGAACCTCGACATCGTCCTCGGCGGCAACACCATCCTGAAGGGCATGAACCTCGACGTCGCCGACGGCGAGTTCCTGGTGCTGCTCGGCCCCTCGGGCTGCGGCAAGTCCACGCTGCTGCACACCATTGCCGGCTTCAATGACGTCGCCGAAGGCAGCATCCGCATCGGCGACCGAGACGTCACCTGGGCCGACCCCAAGGACCGCGAGATCGGCATGGTCTTCCAGTCCTATGCGCTCTACCCGACGATGAACGTCGAGCGCAACATGTCCTTCGGGCTGCGCGTGGCGCGGGTGCCGGCGGCCGAGATCGACAGGCGCGTGGCCAAGGCGGCCGAGATGCTGCACCTGACGGAGCTGCTCAAGCGCCGCCCGGCGCAGCTCTCCGGCGGCCAGCGCCAGCGGGTCGCCATCGGCCGCGCGGTGGTGCGTGACGCCAAGGTCTACCTCTTCGACGAGCCGCTGTCCAACCTCGACGCCAAGCTGCGCGCCGAGCTGCGCCGCGAGCTGAAGCAGCTGCACCAGCAGCTCGGCGCGACGATGGTCTACGTCACCCACGACCAGGTCGAGGCCATGACGCTGGCCGACCGCATCGCGGTGATGAAGCTCGGCGTGATCCAGCAGATCGGCACGCCGGACGAGATCTACGCCCGCCCGGTGAACCTCTTCGTCGCCGGCTTCCTCGGCTCGCCGACGATGAACACGCTGCGTGGCAAGCTGGTCGCGCGCGCAGGCGGCACCACCTTCTCCGGCGCGGCCCTGAGCACCGACGTGTCGGCCTATCCGTTTGCCACACCCGCCACCGATGGCCGCGAAGTGGTGCTGGGCGTGCGGCCGGAGCAGGTCCGCCTGGCGCACGAGGTCGGCGCCGCCACGCCGCACACCGGCAAGCTCACGCTGATCGAGCCGCTCGGTCCGCAGAAGATCGTCTGGTTCACGGTCGGCGACGTACTGCTGAGCGCCATCGCCGACGACCAGTGGCAGGGCACGGTCGGTCACACCATCGCCTTCGGTTTCGACCTGCCCCGCGCCTCCATGTTCGACGCCAAGAGCGAAGCCCGCCTCTGAGCCGACGCCCCAGACAGGACACACCATGGCCCGCCCCCTGCTTCAGCAGCCCCTGCACGAGGGCTGGCGGTTTCGTGCGGCCGATCCTCGGCTGGGCGACACCGAACAGTTCACCGCCACCGACGGCTGGCACGCCGCCACGGTCCCCGGCACCGTCTACCAGGACCTGATCGACAGCGGCGCCATTCCAGACCCGCTCGTCGGGCGCCAGGAAGCCGCCGTGCAGTGGGTCGCCGAGCGGGACTGGTGCTACCGGCTGGACTTCGAGGTCGGCGCCGATGCGCTGCGCGCGCGTGTGGCGCTGGTGTGCGAGGGTCTGGACACCTTCGCCCGGCTCTGGCTGGACGGCCAGCCGCTGGCCGAGAGCGACAACATGTTCGTGCCGCTGCGCACGGACCTCACCGACCGGCTGCCGCACGCCGGGCCGAGCCGGCACACGCTGTGGATCCGCTTCGACAGCGCGCTGCGCCGCGGGCGCGCCCTCGAAGCGCACCACGGCGCCCGCCCGCTGTGGAACGGCGACCCGAGCCGGCTCTACGTCCGCAAGGCGCCCTACCACTACGGCTGGGACTGGGGCCCGACGCTGCTGACCTGCGGGCCGTGGAAGGCGATCCGGCTGGAGTCGGCCGACCTGCGCATCGCCGAACTCGCCAGCCCGGTGACGCTCGGCGACGACCTGGCCCACGCCCGCGTCGACTTGCACACCCGGCTCGACGGCGACCTGTCCGGCCACGTCACGCTGGAGCACACGCTGCTGGACCACGCCGGCACGCCGGTCGCCACGCACCGCAGCCCCGCCACCGCGCAGCACACCGCGGCGCTGTCGGTGGAAGCGCCGCAGCTCTGGTGGCCTGCGGGCCACGGCGCGCAGCCGCTCTACACACTGCACACCCGGCTGGTCCGCGCCGACGGCACCGTGGTCGATGCCCAGCAGCGCCGCCTCGGCCTGCGCCGGCTGCGGCTGGTGCAGGCGCCGGTGGCGGGCGAGGCGGGACGCAGCTTCGTGTTCGAGGTCAACGGCGTCGAGGTCTTCTGCGGCGGCGCGAACTGGATTCCCGACGACAACCTGCTCAACCGCATCACCCCGGCGCGTTACCGCGAGCGGGTGCAGCAGGCGGTGGACGCACACCTCGTGATGCTGCGCGTCTGGGGCGGCGGGATCTACGAGGACGACGCGTTCTATGACGCCTGCGACGCGCTCGGCGTGCTGGTGTGGCAGGACTTCGTGTTCGCCTGTGGCCTGTACCCGGCGCACCCGGCGTTTGTCGCCAGCGTCGAGGCCGAGGCGCGTGCCGCCATCACCCGGCTGCGCCACCGCGCGAGTCTGGCGCTCTGGTGCGGCAACAACGAGGACTACATGCTCGCCGAGGCGGTCGGCGCCTACGGACCGGGCGGCGATCTCTCGCGTTTCGAGGCGCGGGCGATTTATGAACAGGTGCTGCCGACGCTGTGCCACGCGCTCGACCCGGGCCGCCCGTACTGGCCCGGCAGTCCCTACACCGCCAGCACGGGGGCGGAAGCGACCGTGGCCGGCAGCAGCGTGCGTCCGTCGCAAGATCCCACCGTCGGCGACCGCCACAGCTGGGAGGTCTGGCACCAGCTCATGCTCCCGTACCAGCGCTACGGCGAGGTCGGCGCGCGCTTTGTCAGCGAGTTCGGGATGCAGTCGCATCCGTCAATGGCGGTGCTGGAACAAGCCATTCCCGCCGCCGAGCGTTTCCCCGGCAGCCGCACGCTGCAGTGGCACAACAAGGCGTTCTCCCCGGTCGGCGCGGACGGCCACCGCCGGCTGGCCGTCTACCGCGCCGACACGCTGCGCCACCCGGACACGCTGGCCGCCGAGGTCTACGCCACGCAGTTCGTGCAGGCCGAGGCGCTGCGCCACGCCTACGAAGCCTTCCGCCGCCGCTGGCAGACCGCTGGCGCGCGGGGCTGCGGCGGCGCGCTGGTCTGGCAGCTCAACGACTGCTGGCCGGTGACCAGCTGGGCCATCGTGGACAGCGCCGGCACGCCCAAGCCGGCCTGGTACGCCATCCGCCGAGCGATGGCGCCGCTGGCCTGCGGCGTCCGGCGTGGGGCGTCGGGCGTGGCGGCCTGGGCGATGCACGCGGGGGTGCAACCACTGACCGTGCAGGCGCGCTGGCAGTTGCACACGATCGACGGCGACACGGTCGACGACGCCACCACCGCAGCAACGCTGCTCGCCAATGCCACCACCGAGCTGGCGCCACCGCCGTCGTGGTCGGCCGAGCCGGGCCGGCCGCTGATCGCCTCGCTCCAGCTCACCGCCGACAACGGCACTGCCCGCGCCCACGCCTGGCCCGAGCCGTTCCGCTGGCACCGATTCCCCGACCCGGGGCTGCAGATCGCCACCGACGCGGACGGCACCGTCACCGTGCAGGCGACGCGGCCGGCCAAGGGCGTCTGGCTGGAACTGCCCGGTGTGCCGGGGGCGCGGTTCGAGGACAACTTCCTAGATCTGCTGCCCGGCGAGCCGCAGCGCCTGCGGGTGACGGGGGCAGCGGGTGCCGCCGATGGGATCATCGCGACCTGTCTCAATACTCTGCAGGACCCTCCGGGGTGACCTGCCCCCCACCGCGATGAGCACCATCAAGGATGTCGCCCGGCTGGCTGGCGTGGGCGTGGCGACGGCTTCGCGCGCCCTGTCCGGCAACGGCTCGGTCTCCGAGGACACCGCCCGGCGCGTGCGCGACGCGGCCGCGGCGCTCGACTACCGGCCCTCCAGCACGGCGCGCGCGCTGTCGCTGCAGCAATCCAACGCCATCGGCGTCTACGTGCCCGGCTTCGACGGCCATTTCTATTCCAGCATCGTCTCCACCATCGACGGCGTGCTGCGCTCGGTCGGGCGCCACATGATCGCCGCCAACGGCTGCGGCACTGGCTCGTCCCGCCAGCTGGATCTCGACGGCATCGACTTCCTGATCGGCCGCGACTGCGACGGTCTGATCGTCGCCTCCAACAGCCTGGACGATGACGACCTGGAGCGGCTGATGGACCGCGTGCCCACCCTGGTGGCGGTGAACCGCAGGCTGACCGTGCACCACGACAACGCCTTCTGCGCCGACCACCGCGCCGGCGGCCAGCTGGCCGCACGCACCCTGCTGGCCCGGGGCCACCGCGCCATCGCCACCGTGCGCGGCCCGCGCGACACCCCCGACAACGAGGCCCGGCTGAACGGCTTCAACGACGAGCTGGCGCGCCACGGCATCCGCATCCACCCCGAGCACAGCGCCGAAGGCGCCTTCGACCTGCCCAGCGGCGACGCGGCCGCGCGGCAGTTGCTGGCCGCCGCACCCGGCGGGCGGCCGTCCTTCACCGCCGTGTTCGTGGCCAATGACGTGATGGCGCTGGCCTGCATCAGCCGGCTGGTGCAGGCAGGGCTGCGCGTGCCCGAAGACATCTCCGTGCTCGGCTACGACGACGACGACTTCGCCCCCTACGCCTCGCCGCCGCTGACCACGATCCGCATCCCCACGGCCAGCGTCGCCACCAGCGCCTGCCGGCATGTCCTCAACCTCTGCTACGGACTGGACCTGCCCGTCACGCGCGACTTCCCGCCCGAAGTCGTCTGGCGCGCCTCGGTCGGCCCCGGTCCGCACGCTCCGCTGGAACTCCCATGACCCCTGCACTGCCCATCGGCATCATCGGCTGCGGCAACATCTTTCCCGCCTACCTGAAGACGCTGCAGCGCTGCCGCCGCGTGCGCATCGTCGCCATCGCGGACGCCAATGCGGCACTCGCCGCCAGCCGCGCCGCCGAACACGGCCTCACCGCGCTGTCCATCGACGCCCTGCTCGCCAGCGAGGCGCAGATCATCATGAATCTCACGCCGCCGCAGGCCCACCACGCGGTCGGCCTGCGCGTGCTGAACGCCGGCAAGCACTTCTTCACCGAGAAGCCGCTGGCCGCCAGCTTCGAGCAGGGGCTGGAGCTGGTCACGCTGGCACGCGCCAAGGGCCTGCGGGTCGGCTGCGCGCCGGACACCTTCCTCGGCGCGGCCGGGCAGGCGCTGCGGGCGCTGGTGGACGCCGGCACGGTCGGCGCCATCCGCCACGGCACCGCGCAGTTCATGAACCACGGCCCCGACCACTGGCACCCCAACCCGGCCTTCTTCTACCAGCCGGGCGGCGGGCCGCTGCACGACGTCGGCGTCTACTACCTGACGCATCTGGTGAACCACCTCGGCCCGGTCGCCAGCCTGACCTCGACCAGCCACACCACGCACAACCCGCGCACCGTCCCGCTCGGCCCGCGCGCCGGTGAGCAATTGCCGGTCGTGGTGCCGACGCATGTGGTCACGCCGCTCAGCTTCGCCAGCGGCGCGCACATCGTGCTGACCTCCAGCTTCGACGTCTGGCGCCACACGCACACGCCGATGGAGCTGTATGGCGACGACGGCACCCTGCTCGGCGCCGACCCGAACCAGTTCGGCGGCACCGTGCGCCACAACCGCCAGACCGGCGAGTTCCAGCGTGCGCCCGGCGGCCGGCCCTACACCACCAACAGCCGCGGCATCGGCCTGATCGACATGGCGCTGGCCCTGCAGGAAGACCGCCCGCACCGCTGCAGCGCCGAGATGGCCCTCCACGTGCTGGAGGTGATGGACCGCGCGCTCGACGCCGGCCGCACCGGCCAGCACATTCCTCTCACCACCCGCTGCGAGCGCCCGGCGCCGCTCGCGGGCAAGTTGTTCTAGGAGCCCCCCATGAAACTCTCCGTCCAGCTCTATTCCCTGCGTGACGCGGGCGACCTCGACACCCAGCTCGCGATGGCGCGCGCCGCCGGCTTCAAGTGGGTCGAATCGGTGGCCAGCCACGGCCTGCCGCCCGAGGAGTTCGCCGACAAGGTGGCCGCGCACGGCCTGCGGGTGTCCTCGATGCACGTCAGCATGGCGATGGCCGAACACGATCTTCAGGGCGTGATCGACACCTGCCACGCCACCGACTGCCGTCTGGCCATCGTGCCCTGGCTGCCGATGGGCGAGCGCCCGTCCACCGCGATCGGCTGGCAGGCCATCGGCGCGCGGCTGGCCACCATCGGCAACCAGCTGAACAACGAAGGCCTGCGGCTGGCGTACCACAACCACGACTTCGAGTTCCACCTCTACAGCGGCCGCACCGCGCTGGACTGGATCTTCAGCACCGCCCGGCCGCAGCAGCTGGGCTGGGAGGCCGACCTCGGCTGGGTCGCCCGCGCCGGGCTCGACCCGATGGCCACCATCGCCGGGCATGAAGGCCGCCTCGTCTCGGTGCACGTCAAGGACGTCGCGCCCCCGGGAACCGCCATCGAGGAGGACGGCTGGTGTGCGCTGGGCCAGGGCATCGTGCCGTGGGAGGCGCTGCTGGCGCAACTGCCGGCGCATGTCAGCCTGTTCGTGCTGGAGCACGACCGGCCGGTCGACCACGCCACGATGCTGAAGACCAGCTACGACTTCCTGTACCAGCAGCTCATCATCAACGGCCACTGAAGCGGAGCAAGCGATGCGCAGCCCCCTCTCCCCGATCCGCGGCCCCGGCATCTTCCTGGCGCAATTCGCCGGAGACGCTGCGCCCTTCAACTCGCTCGACGGCCTGGCCGGCTGGGCGGCGTCGCTTGGCTATGCGGGTGTACAGATCCCGACCTGGGACGCCCGCCTGATCGACCTCGCACTGGCTGCCAAGAGCGACACCTACTGCGACGAGTTGCGCGGCCGCCTCGCCGCGCACGGCCTGCAGATCACCGAGCTGTCCACGCACCTGCAGGGCCAGCTCGTCGCGGTGCACCCGGCCTACGACGCGCCGATGGACGCCTTCGCACCGGAGGCCGTGCGCGGCAAGTACGCCGAGCGCACCGAGTGGGCCAAGCGCCAGTTGCACCTCGCCGCCAAAGCCTCGCAGCGCCTCGGCCTGACGGCACACGCGACCTTCAGCGGCGCGCTCGCGTGGCCTTATCTGTACCCGTGGCCGCAGCGGCCGGCCGGCCTGATCGAAGCCGCCTTCGACGAACTCGCGGCGCGCTGGCGACCGATCCTCGATGCCTTCGACGACGCCGGTGTCGACGTCTGCTACGAGGTGCATCCCGGCGAAGACCTCTGCGACGGGGCGAGCTACGAGATGTTCCTGGAGCGTGTCGGCAACCACCCGCGCGCCAACCTGCTGTACGACCCGAGCCACTTCGTGCTGCAGCAGCTCGACTACCTCGCCTACATCGACTGCTACCACGCGCGCATCAAGGCCTTCCACGTCAAGGACGCCGAGTTCCGCCCGACCGGCAAACAGGGCGTGTACGGCGGCTTCCAGTCGTGGAAGGACCGCGCCGGGCGCTTCCGCTCGCTCGGTGACGGGCAGGTGGATTTCCGCGCCATCTTCAGCAAGCTGACGCAGTACGGCTACACCGGCTGGGCGGTGCTGGAGTGGGAGTGCTGCATCAAGCACCCGGAGCAAGGTGCGGCGGAAGGTGCGCCCTTCATCCGCGAACACCTGATCCGCGTGGCCGACAAGGCCTTCGACGACTTCGCCGCCAGCGGCACCGACGACGCGACCAACCGCCGGATGCTCGGGCTGGAGCCACGCGCATGAACGCACCGATCACCGCGCCGCGCCGTCTGCGGCTGGGCATGGTCGGCGGCGGGCAAGGCGCGTTCATCGGCGCCGTGCACCGCATCGCCGCACGGCTGGATGACGACTGGGAGCTGGTGGCCGGCGCGCTGTCGTCCGATCCGGAGCGCGCGCGCGCCAGTGGTGCCGAGCTGCGCATCGACCCGGCGCGCTGCTACAGCGACTTCCGCGAGATGGCCCGCGCCGAGGCGGAACGCACTCGCCACGGCGGCGACGGCATCGACGCGGTGGCGATCGTCACGCCGAACCACCTGCACTTCCCGGTCGCCTGCGCCTTCATCGAGGCCGGCATCCACGTCGTCTGCGACAAGCCGCTGACCACGAACCTCGCCGACGCGCTGCACCTGCAGGCGCTCGTCCGCCAGCACGGCGTGCGGCTGTGCCTGACGCACAACTACAGCGGCTATCCGCTGGTCCGCGCCGCACGGGCGCTGGTCGAGGCCGGCGAGTTGGGCGACGTGCGCATCGTGCAGGTCGAATATGCGCAGGACTGGCTCGCCCAGCCGCTCGAAGCCACCGGCCAGAAGCAAGCCGCGTGGCGCACCGACCCCGCGCTGGCGGGGCCCGCCGGTTGCCTCGGCGACATCGGCACGCACGCGGCGCAGCTCGCCGAGTTCGTCACCGGTCTGGCACCGCAGCGGATCAGCGCGGAGCTGACCACCTTCGTGCCCGGCCGGCGGGTCGATGACCATGTGCAGGTGCAACTGCGCTATGCGAACGGCGCGCGCGGCCTGCTCTGGGCCAGCCAGATCGCGACGGGCGAGGAAAACCACCTGCGCCTGCGCGTCTACGGCACCAAGGCCGCGCTGCACTGGGACCAGGAAACGCCCAACGCGCTGACTTGGCACCCGGCCGGCCAACCGGCACAGCGGCTGACCCGCGGCATGGCGTCGCTGCCCGCCGTCGCCGCTGCCGCCACCCGCACCCCTGGCGGCCATCCCGAGGGCTACCTCGAAGCCTTCGCCCAGCTCTACCGCGACTTCGCCAGCGACCTGCGCCACCTCGACCAGCCGGCCCGCGTGCCCGGCGTGGACGACGGGGTGCGCAGCCTCGCCTTCGTCGAAACGGTCATCGCCAGCGCAGCCCATGACGGCGCGTGGACCGACCTGCCTTCCGACCTGTCCTGATCCGGAACTCCATTCCATGACGACCCCCAACATCCCCGCCCTGCTCGACGCCCTGACGCTGGAGGAACAGGTCAGCCTGCTCACCGGCGCCGACTTCTGGTGCACCGTCGCCATTCCCCGGCTGGGCATCCCCGCCATCAAGGTCACCGACGGCCCGAACGGCGCCCGCGGCGGCATCTTCAACGGCGGTCCGCAGACTGCGTGTTTCCCCGTCGCCATCGCGCTCGGCTCCACCTGGGACCCCGCGCTGATCGCCGAAGCCGGCCACGCGCTGGCGGACGAAGCCAGGCTCAAGGGCGCCACCGTGCTGCTCGCGCCCACCGTCAACCTGCACCGCTCGACGCTCAACGGCCGCAACTTCGAGTGCTACTCGGAAGACCCGTTCCTCACCGGCGAGATCGCCTGCGGCTACATCCGCGGGCTGCAGGACAACGGCGTGGCCGCCACCATCAAGCACTTCGTCTGCAACGACAGCGAGGTGGAGCGCATGTCGATCGATTCGATCGTCGACGAGCGCACGATGCGCGAGCTGTACCTCCTGCCCTTCGAGAAGGCGGTCAAGGAAGCCGGCGTGCTGGCGGTGATGACCTCCTACAACCGCATCAACGGCGACTTCGCGGGCGACAACACGCCGCTGGTGCGCGACCTCCTGCGTGGGCAGTGGGGCTTCGACGGGCTGGTGATGTCGGACTGGTTCGCCGAGCACGACACGCACAAGTCGGCCACCGCCGGCATGGACCTGGAAATGCCCGGCACGACCCGCCACCGCGGCGAGGCGCTGGTGCAAGCGGTGCGCGAGGGCCGTGTGTCGGCCGACGACGTGCGCGCCTGCGCGGGGCGGGTGCTGCAACTGGTCGAGCGGGTCGGCGGCTTCGCGTCGCCGGGCATTCCGGACGAGCGCTCGGAGGACGTGCCCGAGCGCCGCGCCCTGATCCGCCGCCTCGGCGCAGAAGGCACGGTGCTGCTGAAGAACGACAGCGGGCTGCTGCCGCTGGCGGGCACGGCGCGCACCATCGCGCTGATCGGCCCGAACGTCGACACGGCGCAGATCATGGGTGGCGGCAGCGCCAACGTGAACGCCTTCCACCGCATCACGCCGCACGAAGGACTGGCGGCACAGACCGACGCGACGCTGGTGTGCGTGCCAGGCGCCGACAACTACCGCTGGGTGCCGGCGCTGCAGCAGCCGATGGCGGTCGATTTCTACACCTCGACCGACCTGAGCGGCGAGCCCCTGCTGCGGGCGGTTTATCCGAGCAGCGAGAAGCTCTGGGCCGGTGCGGTCGAGGACGGCATCGACCCGTTGCACTTCTCGGCCCGCGCAACAGTCGACTTCGTGCCCCCGGCCGATGGCGACTACCAGATCTCGGTCACCAGCGCGGGGCTGTCGCGGGTGCGGGTCGATGGCGTGCAGGTGGTCGAAGCCTGGGAAAGCTGGGCCCAGGGCGACACCTACTTCACCTTCGGCTGCACGGAGCGTGTCGTGCGCCACCCGCTGCGTGCGGGCGTGCCGGTGAAGATCACGGTCGACTATTCGTCACCGACGAACGTGCCAGTGTCGTTCAAGGCGCTGCGGCTGGGCGTGCACCTGCCGCGGGGCGAGGCCGATCTGGCGGCGGCCGAAGCGGCGGCGCGTCAAGCCGACGTGGCGATCGTCTTCATCGGCCTGAACGCCGAGTGGGACTGCGAGGGCCTGGACCGCCCCGACATGGCGCTGCCGCACCATCAGAACGCGCTGGTCGAGCGGGTGGTCGCCGCGAACCCGAACACCATCGTCGTGCTGCAGACCGGCGCGCCGGTCGAGCTGCCGTGGCTGGACCAGGTGCCGGCCGTGCTGCAGGCGTGGTACCCCGGCCAGGAATGCGGCCACGCGATCGCCGATGTGCTGACGGGCCGCGCCGCGCCGGGCGGGCGGCTGCCGCAGACGTGGCCGAAGCGGCTGGCGGATGTCGTCACCTCGAACGGCGACCCGCTGCGCTACCCCGGCCAGGGCGGGCGCGTGGTCTATGACGAGGGCGTGTTCATCGGCTACCGGCACCACGACACGCACGCGGTCGAGCCGATGTTCCCGTTCGGGCATGGCTTGTCCTACACCTCGTTTGCCTGGGGTGCGGTGCGGGTGGACCGCAGCGAGATCGACGCGGGCGGCAGCGTCACCGTGTCGGTGGACGTGACCAACACGGGCCCGCAGGCGGGCAGCGAGGTGGTGCAGCTCTACGTCAGCGATCCGGTCAGCAGCGTGGCCCGGCCGGCGCAGGAACTCAAGGGCTTTGCCAAGCTCGCGCTGCAGCCGGGCGAGACCGGCACGGCGACCATCACGCTCGGGATGCGGGCGTTCGCGTGGTTCGACACGGCGCGGGGCGGCTGGGTGGCCGGGGCGGGGGCGTTCGGGCTGCGGGTCGGGGCGTCGTCGCGGGACATCCGGGGCGCGGCCGCAGTGACGCTGGCGGGCGAATGGTTCGCGAAGGCGTGACAGTGGAGTGACGGGCGCGGGCCTCAGGTCGGCACCACGTTGTAGCGGCGCAGGACGGCCTGGGCCTCCGCCGAGGTCGCTGGATGGAGGCTGCGCAGGTGATGCACGCGCAGCCCACGCGCCCCGATCGCTCGGTCGAACAGTGCGATGCAAAAACGATCCGACATGAAACGAGATCGGTAGAGAAGCCCATCCACCTGTGGAAGCGCATGGGCATGCAGCAAGCGCGCCCATGCCTGTGTCCGCAGGTAGCTGTCCGCCATGATGTTGGATGCGCACTCGCCCAGATGGACGAGTGCCGTGTCCGCGAAGCGGGCCAGCACCAGAGGCTCGGACGCCGTGACCTCGCAGGCCCAGCGATCGGCCATCTTCGCCATCGGAATCGCGATGTCAGTTCCCGCCGGTCGGACGACGTTGGCGCGGACCACGGTTTCCATCCAGCAAGTGTCAAGATCGAAGCCCAGGTACAGCACCCCGAATGCCTCGTCCACCTTGGCAGAGGCGCCGGGGCAGTCATAGCGGTTGGAGCCAGCGACGCTGGGGCGAAGCGGATCCTGCCCGCGCCAGAAGACCCGGTGCAGCACCGCTCGGGTGACGATCTCGATGTCGAGGCGAAAACCCGCGTCGAGCGCGGGCACCAAGGTCGAACTCATGCAGTGGCGGCCGCGTCGCCCAGCTCTGCTTGCACCGCCCGTCCGACCACCTCCAGCAAAGCATCCTTGGCAGAGAGCTGCAGGTGCACGGCCAGTTCCTCACGCGCCGCACGCTGGCTGGGCGGCAGGTTCTGCCGGGACAGCAGGCACTCGAAAGGCCGCAGCCCATGCAGATGGCCGTTGGGGGTGGTCAGCGCGTGGTAGAGCAGCCAGGCATCGCCCCCTCCAGCCAAGGACAGCAAGGTCAGCGTCACCGACCCGGCAATGGCGGGATCCAGCGCCCACGCCGGGATGCGATGCGACCCGTCGCCCGGAGTCTGCAGCGCAAAGAGCTTGCCTTCGCGGATGCGCTTGCGCACAGCAGGCTCTCCGATCCCGAGCAGTTCGCTGGCCTGTGCCGTCGTCTTGAATTCCGGTGACTGCAGCAGCGCCGTCTTGTGCCGCAGCCCGCGCTCCAGCAAGTCCTGCCAGCCTTGCGCGACCGGCAGCTCGTCGGCACCGGGCGTGGCCTTGGCTTTGACATTGGCCTTGACCGGAGCAGGCGTCTTGCGTGCCGACACCCTGGAAGATTTCCCCACCTGGGGCATCGTGGCAGAAACAGTGGCTGCGGCAGTCATCGACAGTACCCCTCGAAGAATCGGAGCAGGAAAGTCACTCCAGATACGTCAGTATCGGCAGTTACTCCAGTTGCGTCAAACGCCGGACATCCCGCCGGATCGAGCACAGACCCGCACGGCGACGTACAGTGAGCCCCACCGCCGACGCCCTCACCCGGATTGCGCCATGTCTACCGCTCCTGCCGACACCCCGCTGAACGTCCTACCCCTCGGCTTCCCCTGGCCGACCCAGGACCCCTTCCTCTTCTGCGTCCACCACGACGACCGCTACCCGAAAGGCAACGGCCAGTACGGCCCCGCCGCGTCGCTCGCCGGCCGCCAGATCGGCAGCGACTTCTCCTACCGCGACGGCTGGAGCATGTACCACGGCCAGCAGGTGCCCGGCTTCCCCGCCCACCCGCACCGCGGCTTCGAGACCGTCACGCTGGTGCGCACCGGCCGCATCGACCACGCCGACTCGATGGGCGCGGCCGCCCGCTACGGCGACGGCGACGTGCAATGGCTGACGGCGGGCCGCGGCATCCAGCACAGCGAGATGTTCCCGCTGCTGTCCACCAGCGCGCCGAACCCGCTCGACCTGTTCCAGATCTGGCTGAACCTGCCGGCGCGCAGCAAGTTCGCCACGCCGCACTTCACGATGCTCTGGGCCGACGCCATCCCGCGCCGCGTCGAGACGGACGGCGCCGGCCGGTGCAGCGAGCTGCTGTGCGTGGCCGGCGCCCCGGCCGACATGGCCGCGCCACCCAGCCCGCCGCCCGATTCGTGGGCCAGCGTGGCCGACGCCGACGTGGCGATCTGGACGCTCAAGCTCGACGCGGGCGCCCGCCTCACGCTGCCCGCCGCGCTGGGCGGCGCGGCGACGAAGCGGCGGCTCTACTACTTCCTCGGCAACGGCCTGCGCATCGCCGACCAGCCGGTGCCGGGCCACGCCGCCATCGACGTGGCCGCGGACCGGCCGGTCGAGATCGTCAACAGCGGCAGCGAACCAGCCGAGCTGCTGATGCTGCAAGGCCGCCCGATCGGCGAACCGGTGGCGCAGTACGGTCCGTTCGTGATGAACACCGAGGCCGAAATCCGGCAGGCGTTCGCGGACTACCAGCGCACGCAGTTCGGCGGCTGGCAGTGGCCGGATGCGGCGCCGGTGCATGGCGCGGATCCGGCGCGCTTCGCGCAGCACGCGGGCGGACGCAAGGAGCAGCCGGGCGACTGACTTCGCGGCCTGCCGGCGGGCACGCTCAGGAGTGCGCCGCCACGTCCAGCAGTTCGCGCGTGGGCGCTGCCAGGAACATCGGCGCGAGCTTGCCGATCTGTTCGCGCAGGAAGCCGCTGGCATCGGCTGCGGCGCGCGAGGCCTCGTCCTTCCAGATGGTCACCGAGGTGGCGCGGCCCAGCGACCGGTCGGTGAGCAGCATGGCCGAGACGAAACCGGGCTGCTGGCGTGCCGCGGGGATGATCGAGTCCTGGTAGATCGCGATGGCCGCCTCCACCTGATCGGGGCGGACACTGGCGGTGATGAATCGGGCGTACATGGTGGGAACCTCCGGTGGTGGGATGCAGCGGACAAGCGGATTCAGCGTGCGCCCGCCGCGTTAACGCAGCGCAAGTGGGGCGTTCCGTGCGAGGTCGGCCGGTGTGTCTACGTCCAGCAGGCAACCCGGATCGTCCGGCACTTCCAGCCACTGCACGCGGTCCCGGTGGTGCTGCACCACGGCGCGCGCCCCTTCATCCCCCTCCAGCGCACGCAGCGCCGGCAGCCACTCCGGCCCGAAACCGACCGGATGCCCGCCCTGCCCCCGGTGCCGCGGCCGCACGATCGACGCCCCGCCACGCAGCGCCTCGGCCACCGCCGCCAGCGTCGTCGGCGCAATGGCGGGCATGTCGCCGAGCGCGACCAGCACAGCCCGCCCGTCCGGCCAGCCCGCCACGCCGTCCGCCAGACTCGCGCCCATCCCTTGCGCCGCCCGCGCGCTGACCACCACCGCAGCCCCGTGCGCGCGCAGCAGGTCGGCCAGATCCTCCCGCCCAGCGCGCACCACCGCGACCACCGACCCCACACCGCACGGCGACAACGCCGCCTGCAGCCGCCGCAGTGCTTCGAGCACGACGATCCGCCCGTCCGGCAGCCGCGCCGTCAGCTTGTCCTCGCCGCCCGCGGCGTGGAAACGCTCGCCGCGGCCCGCCGCCAGCAGCAGCCCGGCCACGGGCTGCGGGGTGGAAGTCGAACGTGGTGTCGTGTGTTCATCCATGGACAGAGCATGACGGAACCACGGGTTTTCCGGGATCGAGAAGGACACCTGCGCGACCACCAGGGCCACCGTTGCCGGACTACGATCGGCGCTCGCCGGACACCGTCGCCCGGCAGCACCACCAGGAGACAGTGGTCATGGTCCAGTTGAACGTCAATTCCAAAGCGGTGTCGATCGATGCCGATCCCGAGATGCCGCTGCTGTGGGCGCTGCGCGAGGAGCTGCAGCTCACCGGAACCAAGTTCGGCTGCGGCATGGCGCTGTGCGGCGCCTGCACGGTCCACCTCGACGGGCAGGCGGTGCGCGCCTGCCAGACCCCGCTGTCAGCCGCTGCCGGCAAGCGCGTGACCACGATCGAGGGCATCGGCGCGAGCCCGGTGGGCCAGGCGGTGCAGGCCGCGTGGAACGCGGGCGATGTGCCGCAGTGCGGCTACTGCCAGTCCGGCCAGGTGATGAGCGCCTGCGCGCTGCTGGCGCAGAACAAGAAGCCGAGCGACGCCGACATCGACGGCGCGATGAGCGGCAACCTCTGCCGCTGCGGCACCTACCACCAGATCCGCGCCGCCATCCAGGTCGCCGCGGTCACGCTGCAGCGGGGAGCCTGAGATGGACACCACCCGCCGCACCTTCCTCGCCGGCACCGGCTCCGCGCTGGTCCTCGGCTTCACGCTGCCCGTGCTCTCGCAGCGCGCGGTGGCGCAGGGCAACACGCCGTTCGCGCCCAGCGCCTGGCTGCGCCTGACCCCCGACCACCGCATCACCATCGTCTGCGGCTCGGCCGAGATGGGCCAGGGCGTGCTCACCGCCATCCCGATGATGGTGGCCGAAGAACTGGACGCCGACTGGCGCACCGTGCAGGTCGAGCAGGCCCCCGTCGACAAGGCCTACGCCAACCCGGCCTTCGGGATGCAGGCGACCGGCGGCTCGACCACCGTGCGCGGCCACTGGCAGGTGGTGCGCGAAGCGGGCGCGGCAGCGCGCGCGATGCTCGTCGCTGCGGCGGCCGAGACCTGGAAGACCACCGCCGACCAGTGCCGCACCGAGAACAGCGAGGTCATCCACGCCGATGGCCGGCGCCTGCGCTACGGCGATCTGATCGAGGCCGCGCGCCGCCAGACCCCGCCCGAGAAACCCGCGCTGAAGAACCCGAAGGACTTCCGCCTGCTCGGCCAGCCGCTCAAGCGGCTTGACACGCCGGGCAAGGTCAACGGCTCGGCGCGTTACGGCATCGACGTGCAGGTGCCGGGGATGCTGGTGGCCGTGATGGCGCGGGCGCCGCTGCCGGGTGTCAAGATCGCCAAGTTCGACGACAGCGCGGCGCGGGCGGTCAAGGGCGTGCAGAAGGTGATCGCGATCCCGTCCGGCGTGGCTGTGCTCGCCAGCGGCTACTGGGCGGCGAAGAAGGGCCGCGATGCGCTGCAGATCGACTGGGACTTCGGCGACAAGGCGGGCCTGTCGTCCGCGAAGATCAGCGCGATGCTGGCCGAAGGCGCCAGCACACCCGGTGCGGTCGCCAAGACAGCGGGCACCCCGGACACGGCAACACCTGCGCGCACGGTCGACGCCACCTACGAGGCGCCGTATCTCGCGCACGCCTGCATGGAGCCGATGAACTGCACCGCCTCGGTCACCGCGGACGCGGTCGAGATCTGGGCCGGCACGCAGAGCCAGGGGCCGCTGCAGGGCATCCTCGGCCAGATCGCGTCGGTCCAGCCGGGCCAGGTCAAGGTGAACACCATGCTGCTCGGCGGCGGTTTCGGCCGCCGCTTTGCCCCGGACTTCGTGATCGACGCGACGCTGCTGTCGAAGCTCGCCGGTGCGCCGGTCAAGCTGATCTACAGCCGCGAGGACGACATGGCCGCGGGCTTCTACCGTCCGGCCTCGGTGACCACCTTCCGCGGCGGGCTGGACGCGCAGGGCAAGGCGGTGCTGCTGCGCGGCAGCGTGGCCTCGCCGTCGATCATGGCCGCATCGGGTTTCATGAAGATCCCCGACAACGGCGTGGACCACTTCGCCGTCGAAGGCATCGCCGACCACCCCTACGACTTCGCGCACGAGCGGATCGGCTATGCGCGCCGCGAGCCGGGGCCGCAGGTCTGGTTCTGGCGCTCGGTCGGGCACTCGCAGAACAGCTTCTTCATGGAGAGCTTCATCGACGAGATGGCCCACGCGGCGGGCAAGGACCCGTTCGAGTTCCGGCGCGGCCTGCTCGGCAAGTCGCCGCGGCATCTGAAGGTGCTGGAGGTCGCGGCGCAGAAGGCGGGCTGGGGCAGCGCGCTGCCGAAGGGGGTGCACCGGGGCATCGCGGTGGTGTCGAGCTTCGGCACCTATGTCGCCGAGGTGGCTGAAGTCTCGGTCGCCGCGGACGGCACGCCCAAGGTCCACCGCGTCGTCGCGGCGGTCGATTGCGGCATGACGGTCAACCCGGCGATCATCCGCCGCCAGATCGAAGGCTCGATCGCCTTCGGGCTGTCGGCCGCGCTGTATGGCCGCATCAGCTACGCCGACGGGCGTGTCGAGCAAGGCAACTTCCACAACTACCCGGTGCTGCGCATGACCGAGATGCCGGCGGTGGAGGTGCACCTCGTCGAGAGCAGCGAAGGCCCCGGCGGCATCGGAGAACCGGGCACGCCGCCGATCGCGCCCGCGGTGGCGAATGCGATCTTCGCGGCGACGGGGAAGCGGCTGCGGTCGTTGCCTTTCGACACCGCGGCGTTGAAGCGGGCCTGAGCTTCAGCGGGCCGGCACTGCACACCCCGCACCGGGTGGCGGTGCCGCCGATCCGACCTTCTTCTGCTGCAGCGTCACCCCATTGCGCACGGCCACCACCTCCGCCACGATCGACACCGCGATCTCCGCCGGCGTGCGGCTGCCGAGGTCCAGCCCGACCGGCCCGTGCAGCCGGTCGATCTCGGCCGCGGACAGGTCGAACAGCGCCAGCCGCTCCTTGCGCCGGGCGGTGTTGAGCCGCGAGCCGAGCGCGCCGACGTAGAAGGCCGGCGACTTCAGCGCCTCCAGCAGCGCCAGGTCGTCGAGCTTGGGGTCGTGCGTGACGGCGATCACCGCGCTGTGCGGGTCGAGCTGCAGCTCGGTCACGAGGTCGTCGGGCATGGCGGTGCTGAAGGTCGTGCCGGCGACGTCCCAGCTCTGGTGGTACTCCTCGCGCGGGTCGCAGACGATCACCTCGAATTCGAGCATCAGCGCCATCTGCGCCACCGCGCGCGACAACTGCCCCGCGCCGATGACCAGCATCCGCCAGCGCGGCCCGAACAGCGCCCGCAGCCGCCGCCCGTCGAAGGTGAAGGCCTCGCCACGCGCGGCCGGCTCGATCGTCACCGCGGCGGTGTCGAGGTCGAGCACCCGCGCGACCAGCTCGTGCCGCGCCGTGCGGTCCAGCACTTCATCGATCCAGCCGGTGTCGCCCAGCGGCTCCTGCACCAGCCTCAGCGTGCCGCCACACGGCAGGCCGAAGCGGGCCGCCTCCTCCTTCGTCACGCCGTAGGTCATCAGCGCCGGCCGCACGACCCGCTCCTGGCGGCGCACACGGTCGATCAGGTCGTCCTCGACGCAGCCGCCGGACACCGAGCCGACCACCTGCGCGTCGTCGCGCACCGCCAGCAGCGCGCCCGGCGGCCGCGGCGCCGAGCCCCAGGTCTCGATCACGGTGACCAGCCAGACGGCGTGGCCGGCGGTGCGCCACTGGCGGGCTTGTTGCAGTACCTGCAGGTCGAGGTTGTCCATCGTGCGGTGTCCTGGTGAATCGCTGGCGTGCGGTAGCGGTGGTGGTGGCAGTGGTCGGGCGTGAACGTAGCAGAGGCGCAGCAAAGTCGCTTGTCGCGAATGCACCAACTCGACGCCACCGACCGAATCAGAAAGAATAAGAAATTCTTCAGAAACCAGACGCCAGACAGCGTCACACGCAGGGAGACCCCATGGGATTCAGACACAGGCACACAGTGGCCCGCATTCGGCGCGTCGCCATGACGGCCACCTGGGCACTGGCCGCGCTGATCGCTGGCTGCGGCGGTGGTGGAGGCGACGGCAGTTCCGCCACCGGGGACACGCCCATCGACACCACAGGCCCCGGCGATGTCGGCAACCATTTCCCGATGGCCGTCGGCGACCGCTGGGTCTACCGCAAGACCAGCAGCGACGGCACCGACGCCCTCAAGGCCGACTTCATCGCCGAGACGCGCACGGTGCAGGGCCTGAGCGCGGCCGTGGGCCGCCGGCAGGACATCGCCACCGGCCAGATCGAGGACGGGGACGAGTACTACGCCAAGACCGGCCGCGGGGTCTATTCGCTGTCGCCGGACACGTCCCCCACTTCGCTGATCTACGGCCTCTCGCGCGTCGAGGTGCTGCGGTTCCCGCTGCAGCCCGGCACGCAGCATGTGTCGGTCGACCAGGTCGATCTCGACTTCGGCGAGGACCTCGACGGCGACGGCCGCAACGAGCGCCTGGGCGTCCGCGCGCAGACCACCGTCGAAGCCACCGAAGCGGTGACGGTGTCGGCCGGCACCTTCCCGAACGCGGCGCGTGTCGTCACCGTGTTGAAGGAGACCGTCACCCTCACGCGCAGCAGCCAGACGCTCACCGGCACCATCACCTTCATCGACTGGTACGCACCGGGCGTCGGCCTGGTCAGGAACCGGCAGGTCAGTGTCTTTCCCAACCAGACGCTCACGGACGAGCTGGAACTGGTCGCTTTCAGCGTCGGTGGTCGCCAGCAGCCCGCCAGCGCACCGGCGGTGACGGGTGTGTCGCCAGTCGATGGCACCACCATCACCAGCAGCGCCTGGAACGGCCCGGTCGTGCTCGACCTGGGTGGCAGCGCGTTGGGCAATGTGGCACGGGACGCCATCACCGTGCGCCATGCCGACGGCACCGCGGTGCCCGGCGAGACTGTCCGCGTGGCCGGCGACCGGCTGGAATTCCGCCCCAGCGGCACACTCCCGCCGGACACCTACTCGGTCACGCTGGGCAGCGGCGTCACCGACGTGCTGGGGCACTCGCTGAAGGCTGGTCCCTCCACGTCTTTCACCCTGGTCGCACCGGACCTGACCGCGCCGTTCATGGCCAACTTCACTGCGGCGTTCGGCGGCACCGCCGGCATGCCGGACGCCACCCTCACCCTGGACTTCAGTGAGCCGCTGGCGCCCGACAGCGTCACGCCGGGCGCCTTCGTTCTGCGCAGCAACAACCTCGTGTACGCCGTGCAGTCGGCCACCCGGACGACGGCCCATCAGGTCACCTTGCGTGCGCAGATCGACCCCGGGCAGATCTACAGCGTGTCCACCAGTGCGCCACTGTCCGACCGCGCCGGCAACGTCGCCAGCGTCACCGGCCCGAACTTCACCACGACCGGGGGCTTCGGCAGCTTCTACCCGGCCCGCAACTACAGCCCTGGCGGTTTCCCGTATTCCGCACAGGCCGGTGATGTCGACGGGGATGGCCGAACTGACCTCGTGGTGGCAGTCGGGCCGTCGATGTTCGATGGCTCGACCACTTCCGCCCTGCACATCTACCCGCACCAGTCCAGCTCGCCGCTAGATCCGCACGTCACGCTACCACTCACACTGGCACCCTCCTGTCTGCCAAAAGCGCTGATCCTGGCGGATGTCACCAGCGACGGTCGCACGGACATCGTTCTGGGTTCAGTGGACTGCGGCGTACTGATTGCCGAACGCTCGGCCAGCGGAACATGGTCCGTCACCGCCACTGTGGCCATGCCGTCCTTCAGTCAACTCCTTGTGGCCGACGTGAATGGTGATGGCCGATCCGATCTGGTTGGGGCGGCGAATGGCGAGTACGCGCTGCACATCGCCTACGGCAAGGCGTCGGGCGGCTTCGGTCCGATCATCCGGACAGCGCTGCCGACGCCAACGGACTATCCCAGTCCGGCCTACTTCACTGGTCTGGCCGCAGGTGATCTGGATGGCGATGGCCGCACCGATCTGGTCGCGCTGCCCTACACGACCGAGAACGCCCAGGCCATCATGCTGATCAAGCAGCGCAGCGACGGCACGCTCGCCCCGGCATCCTTTCTGCCGATGCCAGCCCGCACTACGCTGGCGAGCCCAGCCGCCGTGCTGGTGGGCGATCTCAACAGCGACGGCCGCGCCGATGTCATCGTCAGTGGCGATGCCAACGGCGCGGCGCCCTACTTGCTGCTGTACCTGCAAGGCGCAGACGGCACGCTGGCATCGCCGGTGAAACTCGACACTGGCCTTGCCCCGATCGGGCTTGCACTCGCTGACATGGACGGCAATGGGCGACCAGACCTTGTGGTGCAACATCTGGGAGCGTATGCGCGTCTGGGCCTGTACCTGCAGACCAGACAGGGACTGCTGCGCAGCGAGCAACTGGTCGAGAGTACGCCGCACTGGAACACCTGGCGTGGCGCCCCTGTCCTGGGAGATTTCAATGGAGATGGACTGCTGGACTTCATGTCACTGGACTACGGTTGGTTCCGCTTGCAGTACCAGCGTCCCGCCGACAGCCCCACGGCCGCTGCATTCAGCGCAGCGCCTGCAACCCGGGCCGCAGCCCTGCCGCAGGTAGCCACGCCGCTGGCCGGCCCGCGCACCCGCTTCGGCCTGCGCCGCACGCCGGTGAACGGCGGGAGCATCCACTGAACCTGGACACGGCCAGACCCCTGCGCCTGCTCGCCACGCTGCTCATCGCGTGGCTGGCGGCCCAGGCCTGCGTCCACCTGAACACCCCGCTGCCCTGGATGATCGGCCCGCTGCTGTCCACGGCGGCGCTGTCGATCGCCGGGGCGCCGCTGCTGTCCTCGCGGCGGCTGCGCAATGGCGGGCAGTGGATCGTGGGCACGGTGCTCGGGCTGTACTTCACCCCGGCCGTCGCAGCGCAGTCGCTCGCGCTGGCGCCGTGGATGCTGCTGGGTGCGCTGTGGGCGCTGCTGATGGGCTACCTGTTCGGGCGCTGGCTGCTGTGGTCGCAGCCGGCGGGCACGGTCGATGCCACGACCGCCTACTTCGCCTCCGTCATCGGCGGCGCGTCCGAGATGGCGGCGTTTGCCGAGCGGGTCGGCGCGCGGGTCGATCTGGTCGCGGCGGCGCACTCGCTGCGGGTGATGCTGGTGGTGCTCGTCATCCCCTTCGGCTACCAGGGGCTGGGGCTGCACGGGCACGATCCGGCGGCCCTCTCGCGCGTCGGTGTGCAGCCACTTGGGCTGGTGCTGCTCGGACTCGCGACCGCGGCCGGCGCGCTGGCGATGCACGCGCTGCGGCAGCCCAATCCGTGGGTGCTGGGCTCACTGCTGGTTGCGCTGGGGCTGACTGCGAGCGGCGTCGAGCTGAGCGCCATCCCCGGCTGGCTGTCCGCCACGGCGCAGCTCTCGATCGGCATCTCGCTGGGCACGCGCTTCACGCCCGCCTTCCTGCACACCGCCCCGCGCTGGCTCGCCGCCACGGCCATCGGCACGCTGGCGATGATCGCCGCGTCAGCCGGCTATGCCTGGCTCGTCGCGCAGGCTGCGGGGCTGGTGCCGGCCACGGTGCTGCTGGGCAACTCGCCGGGCGGGATTGCGGAGATGTGCATCACGGCCAAGGTGCTGGACCTGGGGGTGGCGGTGGTGACCGGGTTCCACGTGGTGCGCTATGTGATCGTGCTGGTGCTGACGGGGCCGATCCATGCGCGCTTCGTCCGACCGCGCTAGAAAGTCTGCAGATCTGGCGGCGACAGAGGGCCCGCAGCATGGAACAGGGCATGGAGCAAATCAAGCTTCTCCCGAACCTCGGGGACCAGGGTGGCGGGATCGACCAGTTCGACCAGTCGGTGCAACTCGCCCTTGGTCAACAGCATTCCACCGCCGATCTTCTGTGCCAGCCGTCTGAAGAATTCCTCGGCCAGAGCGCTGAGCTTCGTGCTCTGCGTTTTGGCATCCCAGATCAGACGCCGTGCAGCCTCGGAAGAATCGGCCCACAGCTGGAAATCGGCCACTTGGCCCTCGAACACGGTCTCGAGCACCAAGGCATCCAGCACTTCGTCGATGTCGGGTTCGTGGCTGTCGAACAGCGGCAATCCCGCGTAGCAGGACAAGGCATGGCGTCGCAGCACGTCGGGTGTCACGAAATAGTTCTCGGCCTCGTAACGACGCCAGTACGCCAAGGTCAGGCGGCCCTCCACGCTGGACGCGCGGGAACGCCCGTCGTTGTCGAGGATGGCCAGCCCTTTGAGATTGGGCAGCATCTCCTGGAGTCCCTTGAAGTGCTCACGCGGCGTGATCCCGAAACCGCCTTCGACACGTTCCAGTTCGCTGTCCTGCGATCGACCAGGGAAGTTGTTCTGCACGTAGAAGGAGTTGATGCGCTCATCCCAGATTGCTGCCACCGGGTGTTGCATCCGCTCGGCAAATGCCCGCAGCATGTCCACGTCGGTGCCGCCTTCCACGTAGAGCACATAGCCACGCTCCCGCGCCTTGATGTAGTGATCGGCACCAAAGTGCTTGAGGCTGTTGCGAATGGCAGGCTTGCGCGCCAGGTCATCGGCGCGGCCGTCCAGCAACAGGGTCAGATTGATGTCGAGCGCCTCATCCAGGATGACCTCCGAGTGCGTCACCATGACCACCTGGGAGTGGTTCTCCGAGGCGATGTCGCGCAGCAGGACATACACCTGCTTCTGCCTCAGGATTTCCAGGTGGGCATCCGGCTCATCTACCAGCAGCACGCTGCCTTTGTGCGAGTACAGGTACGCGAAGATCAGCAGCATCTGCTGAAAGCCTCGTCCGGACGAGGACACGTCCAGCGCCTCGCGCACCCCCGGCTGCTTGTACCGGAGATCAATGGCCCCGCGGGATGTTTCCTTCGGCTGGTCCAGCGTCACATTGAACAGCCGCTGCATCAGCTTCACGATGCGCTGCCAGTCCTCGGGAGCACTCTTCTCGACCATGAGGCACAGATTGCGTAGCACTTGCGCCGTCTGGCCCTGGCCGAGCAGCACGTTGATGCGTCCGGGCTGCATGATTGGCTCCTCCGTCTCCAGACCAGACATTGGATAGAGAAGCTCGACTTTCAGCCCTGCAGCGAATGCCAGCAGACCCAAGTTGGTCACTACATCCTCGCCGGGTGCGCAATAGACGAGTTCATCTCCTTGATTGCGGAATCGCATTGGCAGGGCATGCACATGCCCTTCGAACTCAACCCCCACAGTAATGGTCATTGGGATGTCCTTCTGTACAGCCCGGACAACCGTGTTGTGCCAAAAGAAGCGGGTGCGATGGACCGGCAGGGAAAAGATGTTCAACCGATTCAGCGCGGCGGCAGTGCGCTCCTTTGGTGACGCGTCTCTTCTCAATTCATACCAAGTCGCAACAGCTTGCGCCCAGAGTGCGAGCGCCTGAAGCACGCTCGTCTTGCCGCAATTATTGGGTCCAATAAGAACGGCAGGATGGTCAAGTTCAATGCGCTGTCGATCACCAAACCGCTTGAAGTTTTCGATTTCCAGGTAGTGCAGCAGACGCATGGGACTCAGCTCCGTCAAAGTGGATCGATTTTGACGGACAGAAGGTTCCGTACGACGAAAAACGGCGACCGATCGCTCGGTCGCCGTGGTGCAGCGGGTGGTGCCGCGTCAGGCCGGGATGCGCAGCACCTGGCCCGGATAGATCTTGTCCGGGTGGCTCAGCATCGGCTTGTTGGCCTCGAAGATCTTCGGGTAGAGGTTGGCGTTGCCGTACTCGGCCTTGGCGATGCCCGACAGGTTGTCGCCGCGCACGACGGTGTGCCAGCGCGATTCGTCGGCCGGCGTGGTGACGGTCAGCTTGTCGTTGACGGCGGTGACGCCGGCGACATTGCCGCAGCACAGCAGGACCTTTTCCTTGGTGGCCTGGTCGGACGCACAGCCGGAGACGGTGGCCTGGCAGGTGTTGCCGTCAAAGGCGACCTGCAGACCATCGACGTTCAGGCCCTGGGCGCCGATGTACTTCTCGATCGCAGCGGCTGCGCCAGCGTTGGCCGAGGCCAGCTTTTCCTGCGCGGCCACCGGATCCGGAGCGGTCGCGGCTTCAGCGGCGGCTTTTTCCGGGTTGTTGCTGCCGAAGAGCTTCTCGCCGGCATCCTTGATGAAACTCATCAATCCCATGGTCTTGATTCCTTCTGCGTCTGCATCTGCATCGGTGGGTACACAACGTGCCTTCGCGGCGCGTCCACGTGGGTTATAGACGCACTGCGCTCACCTGACAAGCGTGACTTGTTTCACCTTAATCAGCCCCATACCGCGGTATAGGCGCAGCAAGGAGACTGCAAAGGAGCGGCCAATCATCGGACAGCGGGCTGTTCGGTCAGGGGCTGGCCCCGGCCGAACACATCGGTGATCGGGCGCAGGTTGGCGTGTTCGCGCTCGCAGGCGGCGCGGTCTTCGGTGCAGGTGGCCAGGAAATCGCGGCGAAACGACTCCAGCAAGCCCTGCTCGTGCAGCACGGTGGCCAGCACGTTGAGCGCGTCGATGCGCTCGCCGTAGACCCCCGGGCGCACGCCCGCGCCGTGGAACAGCGTGGCGACGGTGTGGCGGCCGGTGCGGTAGCCATCGCCTTGCGAGGTGTCGGTGGAGCCGTCCTCGTCGAAGGTGACGATGAGCAGGCTGTTGTGCGTGCGCGCCCAGGTGGCGTAGGGGCCGATGTGGCGGTGCAGCCAGTCGTCGGCGTCGGCCAGGGAGGCACTGTGGGCGTCGTGCTGCTCGTCGGGCACGACGAGGGAGACGGTGGGCAGCGCCGAGAAGTCGAGCGGACGGCCGTGTTCGTCTTCCATGAACCCGCGCCAGCGGCGGCCGCTCGGGTCCTGCGTGGCCCGGAAACCGAGGTTCACATCGACCGGCAGCAAGAAGCGGCGCTGCGCCTCGGGCACGGCGCGCGGGGTGTGCGCGGGGCCGAAGTCGATCCAGTTGACCGCCGGGTTGTGCTTGCGGCGGTAGTGGTCGGTGAACGGGCTGACGTCGCCCTCGCCGTCCCACAGCGGGTGCGGCAGGCTCTCGGAGAAGCTCAGGAAGGTCTTGCCGGCCTGGCGCAGCGCGGCGCCGAGGTTGGCAGTGCTGAAGGGGCGGCGCTCGGCGGGCACCAGTCGGTTGCCGATGCCGGAGGTCTGGTCGTCGCGCTTGCCGGGCAGCGCATCGCCGTTAGTGGCCATGCGCACGTCGCCGCGGTAGGGCGAGGTCGGATCGAGGAACCACGCCGGCAACACGCCCTGGTGGCTGGCCGAGAACAGAAAGAGGTAGTTCGGCTGGCTGGGACGTGCCGACAGCGGCCCCTTGAAGCCGGTAGGGATGCGGCGGTACGGGGTTTCGGACGCATAGGCGTTGGAGAAACGCGCTCCATGCTGCGGGTCGTTGGCGAGGCCGTTGAGGAAGGGCATCGCCGGGTTGCCCCAGATGCGCTGCTCGCCGCCGGCGTCGGCCGAGCGGTTCTCGAGCACGACGACGACGATGTGGTCATACGGCGCGGCGCTGGCCGCCGCGGTCCACCCCGCCAGTGCGGCCGCCAGAACGGCGCCCCAGGCCAATCGCTTCGCTGCTGTCACAGGCATCACAGGCACTCCGGCATCGCATCCATCGCAGGAAAAACCGCCCCACAAGCGAAAACGCCAACCGGTGGCGGTTGGCGTTTCACGGATCGGGTGGTGCGCCCGGCTGGGATCGAACCAGCAACCCTTGGCTTCGGAGGCCAATACTCTATCCATTGAGCTACGGGCGCAGCGAATGCGATTCTAGCAGTTATCGCAACGCAGCATGCACGCAACACGGGCCAACTGCATCCGGCCCTTATAATTCGATGGTTTTGCGCACCCTGCCTGCCCTGCACGCGAACAGTGCCCACACCGCGTTCAACAGCCCTGAGGAATCCATGAGCCAAGCCCACGACGAGCACGAAAGCCCGATCAAGACCCCCAAGCAACTCATCCTGGCGGTGATCTTTGCCTTTGTTGTGCCCATCTTAGCCATTGTCCTGCTGGTGAAGAACGTGGGCAGCGACAGCCGTGCAGGGGCGGGGGCCGATGCCCTGAGCGCCGAAGCCACGGCCGCGCGCATCCAGCCCGTAGGGGCGGTGAACATCAAGCTCGAAGGCGGCCCGCTGAAGTCGGGCGAGGAAGTGTTCAAGGGCCAATGCGCAGCCTGCCACACCGCTGGTCTGGCCGGTGCGCCGAAGTTCGGTGACGCCGCAGCCTGGGGTCCGCGTGTCGGCCAAGGCTACGAAGCCCTGCTGACCTCGGCCCTCAAGGGCAAGGGTGCCATGGGCGCCCAGGGTGGCGGCGATTTCAGCGACATGGAAATCGGCCGTGCCGTGGTCTACATGGCCAACGCCGGTGGCGCCAAGTTCGAAGAGCCGAAGGCGCCCGCCGCCCCGGCCGACGCTGCATCGAAGTAATTCCGCAGTCCCGCCCGGTTCGCCGGATGGGACATGCACCAGGAAGCCGGTCACCGACCGGCTTTTTTCATGCCCGCGTTCAGGCAGACCGGTGCTGCTGCGGGCTCAGGTCGTAGCCGAAACGCACCGGCAAGTCCGCGAACGCCACCTCCTGCGGTACCCACACGCCGCCGACCACCGCATCCGCCGCAGTGTCCATGTCCGCAGAACGGACCAGCCCGAGGCCGAGCGGCGTGTGCAGGAAGAGGCGCCCGTGTTCGTCGACCAGCACCGCGTCCACCGAGGGCACCGGGCGGCCGGTGTGGGTCTCGACCTGGAAGGCGCCGTCGAGCCACTGGACACCGAAGACCCAGGGCGCGGCCTCCAGCTCGACAAACACCTTCTGCGGGCCATTCTGGAAAAACCAGCAGCCCACGGCATCAGCCTCGTAGTTGCGGCCAATGAATTCGCGCAGCTTGTCGTGCAGGATCCGGCTGCCCTTGACGCGCGGAAACGGCCCGGCCGCCTGCGTGCGGTCGTCGCGCATGTACCAGTCTCCCCGCGCATCGAGCGCGAGCCAGCCCCGGCAGTCGGGCACGTTGGGCCACTTCTTCAGGGCCGCCTTGACGATGTCATCCATGCGGCCGATCTTGCCTCAGCGCGGCGGCGCCGGCCAGCGGGATCCGAGTTGACCCTGCATCCAGCCCATCACCGCCCGCGGCAAGCCACGCACATCCCCAGGCGGGGGCCCGGACGCAAACCCGACATGGCCACCATGGTCGGGTTGCCACAAGGTGACGTGGCGGCCAACCTCATGGGCACCCGGCAGGCTCTCGGCAGGAACGAAGGGATCGTTGCGCGCATTGATGACCAGCGCGGGGATGCGGATCTCGGCCAGATGCGGCTTGGCAGAGGCACGGCGCCAGTAGTCCTCGGTGTCGCGGTAGCCGTGCAGCGGCGCGGTGAAGAGGTTGTCGAACTCGTAGAGGTTGCGCGCCTGGCGCATCCGGTCGGCGTCGAAGAGGCCGGGATGCTGCGCGAGCTTGGCCAGCGCCTTGGGCTTCATGGTGCGCAGGAACATCGGCGTGTAGAGGTGGCGGTTCAGGCCGCGCCCGATCGCGTGGCCAGCCGCGGCCAGATCGATCGGCGAACACACCGACGCCACCGCCTGCACCACGCGGTCCGCCTGCGCGCCCGACTCCTGCGCCCAGCGCAGCAGCGCATTGCCGCCCAGCGAAACGCCGACCGCAACGACCGGGCCGCTGCCGCCATGCGACGCGCGGATCCTGTCCAGCATCCAGCCGATCTCGACGTGGTCGCCCGAGTGGTAGGCGCGCGGCGCCAAGTTCAGCTCGCCCGAGCAGCCACGGAAATGTGGCACCGCGTAGCGCCAGCCATGGCGGCGCGCCCAGTCGGCAAACGCCAGCGCGTAGTGGCTGCGCGAGGAGCCTTCCAGCCCGTGGAACAGCACCAGCAGGCCCGCGCCCTGCCCGGCCGAATCCAGCCAGTCGATGTCGATGAAGTCGGCGTCGGGGGTGGTGTGGCGCTCGCGGCGGTAGGCGATGGGCGCGGTGGTGTCATGGCTGCGCGAGAACAGCGCCGGCCAGACCGTCTGCGCCTGACCGCCGGGCAGCCAGACAGGAGCGGGATCGAGCGTCAACTCAGTGCAGCATCGACGGTTCGTCGCTGAATTCCTGCACCTGGCGCGGACTGCCGGGGCTGGCATGGTGGGCGATCAGGCGCCAGCCCTGGGGCGTCTTCACGAAGATGTTGGTGGCCAGCACATAGGCCCGCTGCGGCCCTTCGGGCGTGGCCACGCGGATCTCTTCCAGCACATGGTGAACGGCAAAACCCCCGGCCACGATGCGGCGCACCTGCGAAACGCGGGCGTCGACGCTGCCATTGGCAAACAGGCTCTCGAAGGCCGAACGGATCGCCTGCGCCCCGACCAGCCGCGGCCCGCCCGGGTGGATGCAGGCGATGTCCTCGTCATCGGACCAGACGGACATCACCCGTTCGAGGTCGGCGTGCTGCAGGGCCTCGTAGAACTGGGCTTCGGTCTCATCGGGGGTGGCCATCAGGGCGGCCTGCAAGGGTTTGACGCGGGGCATGGAGATCCTGGCAGAGCCGGCGGTGTTATCGGAAAACGACCGTCTTGCGGCCGTTGAGCAGCACGCGGTGCTCGACATGCCAGCGCACGGCACGCGCCAGCACCACGCATTCGACATCGCGCCCGACGGCAGTGAAGTCCTCGGGGCTGAGCGTGTGGTCCACGCGCTCGACGTCCTGCTCGATGATCGGACCTTCGTCCAGGTCGGCGGTGACGTAGTGCGCGGTCGCACCGATCAGCTTCACGCCACGTTCGTGCGCCTGGTAATAAGGCTTCGCACCCTTGAAGCTCGGCAGGAAGCTGTGGTGGATATTGATCGCGCGGCCCTGCAGGAAGGCACAGAACTCGGGGCTGAGGATCTGCATGTAGCGCGCCAGCACCACGAGGTCGATCTCCTCGCGGGTGAAGAGCGCCTCGATCTGCTGCTCCTGCTCGCGCTTGGCGGCCGCGCTGCTGCCGGTGGGCAGCGGCAGGTGGTGGAAGGCAATGCCGTAGCTGGCGGCCAATTCGGCAAAGTCGGGATGGTTCGAGACGATGGCGGGGATGTCTACCGCGAGCTGCCCGCTCTTCCAGCGGAACAGCAGGTCGTTGAGGCAGTGGCCGTGCTTGCTGACCATCAGCATCAGGCGCGGCTTGCGCGCCAGGCTGCGGACCTGCGCGGTCATGCCGAACTGCTGGCGGGTGTGGCTGAAGAGGCGGTCCAGCGTGGCCGCGTCGCCCAGGTGTTCGGGTGCGTCGAAGTGGACGCGCATGAAGAACAGCCCGGTCGCGTCCTCGCCGAGGACATCGCCGAACTGCTGCGAGTCGATGATGTTGCAGCCCGCCTGGTAGAGCAGACCGGAGACGGCGTGGACGATGCCCTTGGCATCGGGGCACGAAAGGGTGAGAACAAAGTCGCGTTGCATCGGCATGGTGGGCCGGATTCTACGCAGCCACCATGGCGAGCGTGTGGCCTCTAGAATCCGCCGACTTCATCGAGGACCAGCGAATGGCGGCAACTTCCCCAGAACGTGCGCAGGAATTGGCAGATCTCCTCGCCAGAACAGGTCTGGGTGACCGAAATGCATTTTCCACGCTCTACCAGCGCACCAGCGCGCATCTGCTCGGGGTGATCCTGCGTATTCAACGTCAGAGAGATCTCGCCGAAGATCTCCTCCAGGAGGTCTACGTGAACGTCTGGCGCAGTGCATCGAGCTTTGATGCCAGCCGCGCCCAGGCGCTGACCTGGCTATCGAGCGTGGCGCGCAACCGCGCCATCGACAGCCTGCGCCGGCGCCAGACCGAACCGGAGACCGTCAGCACCCACCGCCCAGGGAGGGAGGATGAGGAAGACCACGACATGTTGCAGGATTTTGTCTCCGATGACCCCGATCCCCAGACGCTGTTCAGCAACGCCGTCGAAGCCCGTGCCGTGCGGGTCTGCATGGACGCCCTGAGCGCCGACCAGAAGCAGAGCCTGGCGCTGGCCTTCTACCAGGGCCTGTCGCACGCCGAGGTCGCCGAACAGATGACGCAGCCGCTGGGCAGCGTGAAGAGCTGGGTGCGCCGCGGCCTGCTGGCGCTGCGCAGCTGCCTGGAACGTGCCGGATTCGGTGGTGACACCGGCCCGGCCATCGCCACCATCACCGGACCGCGAGGCTGAGCCATGGACTACAGCCGCCATGAACTGAGCGATCGCCTGGCCGCCGAATACGTGCTGGGCACCCTGCGCGGAGGCGCGCGCCGCCGTTTCGAGACCCTGTTGCCGGCGCATCCACGGCTGCGGGATGCCGTCTGGCGCTGGCAGGACCGGCTGATGCCCCTGACCGAGAGCGTCCCGCCAGTGATGCCCTCGCCCAAGGTGTGGCAGAGCATCGAGCAGCGCCTGTTCAACGAGACCACCCCGGTGTCCACGCTGGCCGTGGCGCAGCAGAGCCTGACCCGCTGGTGGCAGCATCTGGGCCTGTGGCAGGGACTGGCCGGGGCGACGAGCCTGGCCACGCTGGCCTTGGCCGTGGCACTGACGCTGCCCGGCCCGGTGCAGCCGCCGGTCGTCGTGGTGATGGGCACCGACCAGGGGCCGGCGAGTTTTGTCGCCAGCGTCGGCGCCGATGGCCGCAGTCTGGTGCTCAAGCCGCTGGCGGGTGTGACGGTGACGGCCGCGCAGGCGCTGGAGCTGTGGGCCGTGCCGCCGAAGGGCGCGCCGCGCTCGCTGGGGCTGGTGTCGAACCAGGGCGCCACCACCGTGCTGCGCGAGCACCTGCTGCAGGGCACGGCCGCCTTCGCCGTCAGCGTCGAGCCGACGGGTGGCTCACCGACTGGCGCGCCGACCGGGCCGGTGGTCTCGGTGGGTCAGCTGGAACTCTGAGGCGCAGCGGCAGCCGTCTCGACCCGCGCCCACAGCGCCCGGCGGACCCGCTCGGGCGCGACCTCGGCGAGGCAACGCGTGTGGCCGAGCGGGCAGACCCGCTCGAAGCACGGCGCGCAGTCCAGCTTCAGTTCTTCCTTCAGCCAGATCACCTCGGCGCGGGCGTTCAGCGGCGGGGTGTGTTCGGGGCTGGTCGAGCCGAAGACGGCGACCTGCGGCAGACCGAAGGCCGCGCCGACGTGCATCAGGCCGGAGTCGTTGCTGACCAACCCGCGGGCGCCTGCGATCAGCGCCATCGCGGCGTCGAGCGAGGTCTTGCCGGCCAGCACGAGGCAGCCGGCGCCGGCCTGGCGGGCAATGTCTTCGGCCAGCGCCGCTTCCTTGCCCGAGCCGAGCAGGACAACCGGCTGACCGCTGTCCGCGTGCAGCGTGCGGGCCAGATCGGCGTAGTGCGCCGCGGGCCAGCACTTGGCGGGGCCGTACTCCGCGCCGGGGGCCAGCACCCAGTAGGCACCGGCCTGCAGGCCGTGGGTCTGCAAGACAGCCGCAACCCGCTCGGCCGGCAGGTGCATCACCGGATTGTTGGCGGCGTTCGCGGTCGAGGTCGCCGCCGCACCCTCACCCGCCAGCGCGCGGTAGAACGCCACCATCGGCGGGCGTTCTACCGTCGGAGCCGATCGGCGGTCGTTGAGCAGCAGGTAACGCCCCTCGCCGTGGTAGCCGACGCGGTGCGGAATCCGCGCGAACCACGGCAGCAGCGCCGACTTGAGCGAGTTGGGCAGGACGTAGGCGTGGTCGAAGCGGCCCCGCCAGCGGTGGCCCAGCGCGCGCCGGGCCTTCCAGTCGAGACGGCCGTGCGCGAAGGGCAGGTCGATCACCTCGGCCACCTCCGGCATCGCCCGGTAGACCGGCGACACCCAGGGCAGCGCGGCCACGCTCAGCACCTCGCCGCGGGCCGCCAGCGCGGCGACCAGCGGCTGGCTCATCACCGCGTCGCCGATCCACTGCGGCGCGATGATCAGCGACCGGTTCATGTCGGGCAGGTGGGCCGGCTCAGTGGTGGGCGTGGAAGGTCTCGCCGGCCTTCAGGCGGTAGACGGTGCCGCAGTAGGCGCACTTGCCTTCGCCGCTGTGGCTCAGGTCGATGTAGACCTTGGGGTGGTTGCTCCAGAGTTCCTGCTTCGGGTTCGGGCAGAACACGACGCCCGGCCCTTGCAGGTCCGAGGCGAGCACTTCCACGACGGCTGCGGCTTTGGTGTCACTCATGTCTTGATGCTCCTGATCGATGCTGTCCGGCTCAGACCGGGGTCAGCCACTCGGCGTACTTGGGATTGAGGCCGCCGACGATGTCGAAGAAGGCCGCCTGGATCTTCTCGGTGATCGGGCCGCGCGAGCCACAGCCGAGTTCGATCCGGTCGAGTTCGCGGATGGGGGTGACTTCCGCGGCGGTGCCGGTGAAGAAGGCCTCGTCGCAGATGTAGACCTCGTCGCGGGTGATGCGCTTTTCCACCACCTTCAGGCCCAGGTCGGCGCAGATCGAGAAGATCGTGTTCCGCGTGATGCCGTTGAGGGCGCCCGCCGACAGGTCCGGGGTGTAGACGACGCCGTTCTTGATGACGAACAGGTTCTCGCCCGCGCCTTCCGAGACGAAGCCGGACGCATCGAGCAGCATGGCCTCGTCGTAGCCGTCCTCGGTCGCTTCCATGTTGGCCAGGATCGAGTTGGTGTAGTTGCTCACCGCCTTGGCCTGCGTCATCGTGATGTTGACGTGGTGGCGGGTGTAGCTGCTGATCTTGACGCGGATGCCGCGCTTCAGACCTTCTTCACCGAGGTACGCACCCCACGGCCAGGCAGCGACCATCAGGTGGACGGTGTTGCCTTTCGGGCTGACGCCGAGCTTTTCCGAGCCGATCCAGGTCAGCGGACGCAGGTAGCAGCTCTCGAGCGCGTTCTCGCGCACGACCGTCTTCTGCGCCTCCATCACCTCCTCGAAGGAGTAGGGGATCTTCATGCGCAGGATCTTGGCCGAGTTGAACAGGCGCTCGGTGTGCTCGCGCAGGCGGAAGATCGCCGTGCCGTCCGGCGTCTTGTAGGCGCGCACGCCTTCGAACGCGCCGCAGCCGTAGTGCAGCGTGTGGGACAGGACGTGGATCTTGGCGTCGCGCCAGTCCACCAGTTGTCCGTCCATCCAGATCTTTCCGTCTCGGTCGTGCATCGACATGGTGATTTTTGCCTACATGAGCTACAGGTCGGGGTGCGAGATTGTACGGGTCGAGAGCTTGAAACTCACCATCGCCCGCAGCCGGTTGGGCGCCACCGGCCGGGCCAGCAGGTGGACACCGGGCTCGGTGGCCGTGGCGGTGGCGCCGTCGCCCTCCCCGTCACTCAGCAGCACGGCGGGCAGTGCCGCGCCAAAGACCTGCCGCAGCGCCTTGACGAGATCGACCCCGCCACGCTCCTGCGCCGGCGTGCGCCCGATCAGCACCAGATCCGGCAGACGGCCCTGGCTGGTGGACCAGTCGAGCACCTGGGTCGCATTGCAGAAGGCGCTGACCTGCGCGCCCCAGGCCCGCAGCATGGCGCCGGGGCCGTCCGGGCCGGTCTCCAGATCGGCGCCGACCAGCACCACGTGCCGCCCCGCCAGCGTCGGGCCGGTCCAGGCCGGCGCGGCCGCCAGCGGTGCGGCCGCCAGCTCTGCCAGTTCGCCGGGCTGCGCGGCGCTGCTCAGCGGCAGCAGCAGATTGAACACCGTGCCATGCCCCAGCCGCGAGCGCACCGTCAGCGGCGCCTCGAGCAGCGCGGCCAGTCTCCGCCCGATCGCCAGCCCGAGGCCGAGGCCCTTGCGCGGCGACAGGTCGGGACTGCGCGACGCGCTGACCTGGTAGAACTCGTCGAAGACGCTCGGCAGCAGGCGCTCGTCGATGCCGAGCCCCGTGTCCCAGACCTGGATCAGCAGGCGCCCGGAACGCGGACGGCAGCTCACCAGCACGCCGCCGTCCTCGGTGTAGCGGATGGCGTTGGACACCAGATTGCGCAGGATGCGTTCCACCAGCAGCGGATCGGCCCGCACCGCGTGCCGTCCGCCGACAAAGTCGAGCCCCAGCCCCTTGTCGAAGGCCTGCGGCTCGAAGTGCAGCTTCAGCCGCGCATACAGCTCGCGCATGTGGAACAGCTTCGGCTCCACCACGATGGCGCCGCTGTCGATGCTGGTCAGGTCCAGCAGCTTGTCGAACAGCGCCTCCAGCGCATCGACCGACTCGCCGATGCTGGCGATGGTCGCCTCCAGCACCGCGTCCTTGTTGCGCAGGCGCAGCGACTCGGTGAACAGCACCAGCGCGTGCAGCGGCTGGCGCAGGTCATGGCTGGCGGCGATGAAGAACTGCGTGCGCGCGCGGGTCGCGGCCTCGGCTTCGAGGCGGGCCTCCTCCGCGATGTCCTTCTCGGCGGCCAGCTGCGCGGCCAGCAGCTCGGAGCCGCGCTTGAACGAGAGCAGCTGGAGAAAATGCTTGCGCTGGTGGTGCCCCGCCAGCGCGACGCCGAGGACCACGCCAGTCACCGCCAGCGCACCCGCCCAGGGCGGCGGCGGCAGGGTGGGCACGCCCGCTGCGGGCAGGACAAACAGCTGCCAGACCGTTGCCGCCGCCATGAACCCGATGCCGATCAGCGTCACCAGATGCCCGCCCGCCGCCGAGCCGATGGCCAGGCAGGCCAGCAGCGCCAGCAGCGCGGCGCGCTGCAGGTCATTGCCCAGCGGGTAGAGCCAGAGCATGGCCAGCGCCCACACGCCCGAGCCGGACAGGGTCGACCAGGCCCAGCGGCGCTGCCACATCGGCCAGTCGGTCAGCGGCGGCTCGGGCTGGGCGACATGGGCGCGGTGCAGGCGCCAGCGCCACGCCCAGACCAGTGCAGCCAGCAGCAGCCAGCCGGACAGGGCATTGAGCCGCAGTGCGTTCGGCGCCAACAGGAACAGCAAGGCGATCAGGCCCGCCGCGACACCCTGTCCGAGCAGGCTGGCAGGGAGCTGGTCGTAGAGGTTGCGGACATGGTCCGGCAGGGCTGGCGGTGGCGCCGGCACCACCGGCTCAGCGCAGGGACGCATCACGGGGCGCCGCCGCAAGGCCCGAGGACAGCGGCATCCGGCTGACCACCGCCACCGCCTGCGTGCGCGAGTTGACCCCGAGCGTGCGCAGGACGGCGGCCACATGGTCCTTGACCGTCTCGACCGAGATGGCGAGGTCGCGCGCGATGATCTTGTTCGACTTGCCGTCCAGCAGCAGCGCCAGCACCTCGCGCTGCCGCGGCGTGAGGCCCAGGCGTTCGAGCATCGCGTCGCGCTCGGCGGCCTCGCTGGCCAGGCGCCGCGCATCGACACGGCGGTGTTCGGACGATGGCCGGTCGTCGCCGAGGCAGCCCCCCAGCCCACCCGCCATCAAGGCCCCCACCCCCGTGCTGGACAGGCCGTTCGACAAGGCCATGGGCAGGGTCGTGTCACCCAGGTTGAGCGTCATCGGCGGCACGTAGATGCCCCCGGACATCACCAGGTGCAGGGCCTCGAACAGCAGCTCGTTGCTGGCCCGCTTGGGCACGAAACCCATTGCGCCGCAGTCGATGGCCCGGATCATGTCGCCCGCCCGGTCGGACGCCGAGACCACCACGACCGGCAGGGCCGGATAGCCCATGCGCAATTCGCCCAGCACGTCGAAACCGCTGGCGTCATCCAGATGCAGGTCGAGCAGCACCAGATCGAAATCGGAGTCACGGCGCAGCAGTTCGCGGCATTCGGCGGCCGTCTCCACGCCGATGGCCTCCACATTGGCGCCCAGGCCCAGGATCACGCTCTGCATCGCCGACAGGATCAGCGGATGGTCATCGATCAGCAGCACCTTCATCGAACACTCCACGGGCCAGCACGTACGCGTTGGGTCGATGGTAGCGCCGCGAACAGTCCGCGAACGGGTGTCTCAGACCCCCCAGAAGAGGGAGTGCAAAAAACACTTTCGTTCACCCTTCATTCAGACTTCACCACAATCTGTGACGGAATGAAAAACATTGCAATACCTCAATATTCAACATGGTACCATCCCCGGAATTAGTGTAATTTTGCACAATTTTGTTAAATTTAAACGGTTTTTTCAGATTTATAGCCGATGAACCGCCCGCTATCCGACCACGACTACCACCTGCGTTACCGGTGCTCGCCGCAATGGCGCCCCTTTCTGGGCGCACTGGCGCAGGAACTGAGCAGCCGGATCGAGCCGGATCAGGCCCGCGCCCTCATGCGGCGCCTGGGCACTTCGATGGCCCGCAACGCACCACTGCCGGCCACGGAATTGCTGCCCGATCTGGAAGAGGCCATGAACAGCGTGTGGTCGGGCATGAACTGGGGCTGGGTGGAACTGAACGATACCAATGATGCCCTGAAGATCATCCACCATTGCGCGCCGATCGAAGCCGCATTCGGTGCGGCCAGCCGGCAATGGTCCCCGGCCGTCCTGGAAGGCGCCTACGAGCACTGGCTCCGGGCGGCGGGCGCGGGAGACCGCCTGCGGGTCCAGCAACTCGCCACCGACACCACCAGCGTCGAACCTCTGTACGTTTTTGCCCTGGCCGCCTGATCGGCGCCTCGGGGTCCAGTTGTCCTGTCGCAGCAAGAGCCTTCCACATGACCAACGGTGACGACATCAACAACCTGCTGAGAACGCTGGGCCACGACGCCGGCATCTACCAGGACCTGGCCCAGTACAACGCGTCGCGGGCGGCCGTGCGGCGGGCGGCGATGGTGCGGCCCGCCGAGGCAGCAGCACCAGCCCTCCAGACACCGACACCGACGGCGGTGACCGCCACACCACCCGTGCTGCGCGTGGTGCAGGGCTCGCCGGCCGGGTCGTCCTCGCTGACGTCCATCCTGAGCCGGCTGGCCAGTCCGACGGCGCCCGCGCCAGCCGACGGGCGCGAGAGCGGTGCCATGACCCGCGCGCCGCTGGCCACCGGCCATTCGTCGGTCCAGCCAGCCCGGCTGGACCAGTTGTTCGGTCGCCTGGCGACCCGCAACCCCGGTTCAACGGACCGCTGATCCGAACTGTCCCCTGACACCGGCACCGCTCGCTGCAGCGTGCCGATGGCAGGGCCTGTCTGCCCGTACGACTTGACTCCACGCCATGGCCGCACTGCCGGATCTCTCCACGCCCCCCCGCCCGCCAACGCCGTCCGGTCCGCTGATCGCTCCGATCGGCGCCCGCCGCACCGCGGGCTGGCACTGGGACACCTGGGAATACCGGGCGCTGCAACTCGCGATGCTGCTCAGCGGCGCGCTGCTGATGCTCACCGTCATCTCGGTGCCGCTCGACCTGTGGGAGCAGGTGATCTTCGGCGTGTTGTGCTTCTTCTGCGCGGTGCTGCTGAATCGCCGGCCGGGCCGCTTCGTGACCCTGCTGCTGACCTTCATCTCGCTGACGGTCTCCAGCCGCTACCTCTACTGGCGCCTGACCGAGACGCTGCGGATGGACAACGGCTTGGACCTGTTCTTCGGCAGCGGCCTGATCGCCGCCGAGATCTACGCCTGGCTGGTGCTGGTGCTGGGCTTCTTCCAGACCATCTGGCCGCTGGAGCGCCGCCCCGTGGCGCTGACCATGCCGGTGGAAGACTGGCCGACGGTCGACATCTTCATCCCCACCTACAACGAGCCGCTGAAGGTGGTGAAGCCGACCGTGCTGGCCGCGATGGCGATGGACTGGCCGCTCGACAAGCTGCGCATCCACCTGCTCGACGACGGCCGGCGCGAGGAGTTTCGCGACTTCGCCGAGGAGGTCGGCATCGAGTGGGTGATCCGCAGCGACAACCGCCACGCCAAGGCCGGCAACATCAACGCCGCGCTCTCGCACACCGATGGTGAATACATCGCCATCTTCGACTGCGACCACATCCCGACACGCTCCTTCCTGCAGATGACGCTGGGCTGGTTCTACAAGGATCCCAAGCTGGCGATGCTGCAGACGCCGCACCACTTCTTCTCGCCCGACCCCTTCGAGCGCAACCTCGACACCTTCGGCAACGTGCCCAACGAGGGCGAGCTGTTCTACGGGCTGGTGCAGGACGGCAACGACTTCTGGAACGCCACCTTCTTCTGCGGCTCGTGCGCGGTGCTGCGGCGGGACATGCTGATGGAGGTGGGCGGCGTGGCGGTGGAGACCGTGACGGAGGACGCCCACACCGCGCTGAAGCTGCACCGCAAGGGCTGGAACACCGCCTACATCGGCATCCCGCAGGCCGCGGGGCTGGCGACGGAAAGCCTGTCCGCCCACGTCGGCCAGCGCATCCGCTGGGCGCGTGGCATGGCGCAGATCTTCCGCACCGACTGCCCGCTGTGGGGCAAGGGCCTGACCTGGGCGCAGCGGCTGTGCTACTCGAACGCGATGCTGCACTTCTTCTACGGCCTGCCCCGGCTGGTGTTCCTGACCGCGCCGCTGGCCTACCTGTTCTTCGCCGCCCACGTCATCCACGCCTCGGCGGTGATGATCGCCGCGATGGCCCTGCCCCATCTGGTGCACGCCAACATCGTCAACTCGCGCACGCAGGGCAAGTTCCGGCACTCCTTCTGGGCCGAGGTGTATGAAGCCGTGCTGGCCTGGTACATCTTCCGCCCGACCATGCTGGCGCTGATCGACCCGAAGGCCGGCAGCTTCAACGTCACCGCCAAGGGCGGCTACATCGAGCGCGACTTCTTCGACTGGGGCATTGCGCGGCCGTACGTGGTGCTGCTGTCGCTGAACCTGATCGGCTTCGTGGTGGGCATTGCGCGGCTGTTCTGGTGGAACACGCACGAGCTGGACACGGTGCTGCTGAACATGCTGTGGACGCTCTACAACCTGGTGATCCTCGGGGCGGCAGCCGCGGCCGCGTCGGAAACCCGCCAGGTACGCAAGTCGCACCGGGTGCAGTTCGGCATCCCGGCCCGCATGGAGACGGCTGACGGCCGCGTCTGGCACGTCGAGACCGAGGACTTCTCCGAAGGCGGCCTGCGCGTGCGCCTGCCGCCCGGCGTGATGCTGGAAGAACAGACGCCCGTCACGCTGGCGCTGCTGCGCGGCGACCACGCCGCGCTGTTCTCGGCGCTGATCGTGTTCCGCCAGGGCGAGCACCACGGCCTGCGCTTCGACCCGATGACGCTGCAGCAGCAGATGGACCTGGTGGAAATCACCTTCGCGCGCGCCGACGCCTGGATCGACCACGCCGCACGCCACGCGCCGGACCGGCCGGCCCACGCGATGCGCCAGATCATCGGCCTGGGTGTGCGCGGCTGTGCCAAGGTCTTCGGCTGGAAATCGAAACAGGCGGCCCAGCCCCGCCGGCCGGCTTCGATCCGCGCATGACACCACAAGGATCGCAGGGGATGACGAAGAGGAACGACCACACGACGCCGGCCACGCCGGTCCGCCGGCTGGCCCGCCAGGCCCTGCGCACGCTGCTCGCGCTCGGCATGGGCCTGAGCGGCTCGCTGGCCGCCAGCCCGGGCCGGGATCTGGTGGTGCCCTTCTCGCAGATGGGGCAGCGCGAGGCGGTCACGCTCAAGCGGGGCCACCCGAGCCAGCGCCTGCCGTTCGCGCTGCGGGCGGACGAGGTGGTCTCGTCCGCGGTGCTCCTGCTCGAGGTGGTGCAGTCGCCCATGCTGGCGGGACGCGCCGGGGCGCTGGAAGTCCGGCTGAACGGCGAGGTCGTGACCCGCCTGGATGCGCCCAACGCCAGCGGCAAGGCCAGCATCCGCCACACGGTGCCGATCGACCCGCGCCTGGTGCTCGACCGCAACGAGCTGACACTGCAACTCGCCGAGCCGGTGGAGTGCAGCAATCCGGAGGGCGCCGGCCTGTGGGCACAGATCAGCCCGACTTCGTCGCTGAACCTGGTGATGGCGCCGCTGCCGCTGGCCGACGACCTCTCGCTGCTGCCCGCCCCCTTCTTCGATCCGCGCGACCCGCGCCGCAACGAGCTGACGCTGGTGTTCTCGCCGCGCGCCAGCGCCGCCACGCTGCAGGCCGCCGGCAATGTCGCCTCCTGGTTCGGCGCGCTCTCGGCCTACCGCGGCGTGCGCATCCAGGCGCGTGACCGCCTGCCCGCCGGCAACGCGATCGTGCTGGCCACGCCGGAAGACGCGCCCCCCGGCGTGGTGCTGCCGCCGATGGCCGGCGCCACCGTGACGATGGCCACCCACCCGGACCAGCCCCAGCGCAAGGTGCTCTACCTGCTCGGCCGCGATGGCGAGGAGCTGCGCCGCGCCGCCGACGCGCTGGTGCGCGGCCAGCTGCCCGGCCAAGGCAGCACGGCACTGATCGACCGGCTCACCGAGGCCGCCCCACGCCAGGCCTGGGACGCCCCCAACTGGACCCCGACCCACCGCCCCGTGCGGCTGGACGAGCTGGTCCCCGCCGCCTCGCTGAGTGCACGCGACGCACGGCCGCTCGACGTGGACGTGCCGATGCGCCTGCCACCCGATCTGTTTGCCTGGCGCGACCGCAAGGTGCAGCTGGACCTGCGCACGCGCTACGAGGCGCGGCCCGACGACCAGGGCGCCACGGTGCGGGTGCGCTTCAACGGCGTGACCCGGCTGGAAGAGCTGCTCGACCCCGGCACCACCGGCCGCTGGCTCGACAACCTGCAGCGCAGCGTCCGCGGCGAGCGCGACGAGGCGCTGACCCAGGCCGCGCGCCGCAACCTGCGCATCCCGGTGGCGACACTCGGCACGCAGTCCTACACCCACCTCGGCCTGACGCTGGAGCACAGCGTCGGCAGCGAGGCCGTCGAATGTGCGCTCGCGAGCCGCACCGACGCGGCGCTCGACCGGCCGCGCAGCGTGATCGATGGCGCATCGACCATCGACTTCTCCGGCGCACCCCACTTCCTGCCCATGCCGGACCTGGCCGCCTTCGCCAACACCACCCATCCCTACACCCGGCTGGCGGATCTGGCCGAGACCGCGGTGGTCCTGCCCGACCAGCCTTCGCACGAAGACCTCGACGCCTACCTCACGCTGATGGGCCGGGCCGGCGAGGCCACCGGCCTGTCCGCGCGGCTGGTCCAGGTGGTGCATGCACGCCACGTCGCGCAGGTGGCCGGCCGCGACCTGATCGTCATCGGCAGCGCCGGCAACCAGCGCCTGTTCGCCGACTGGGCGGCCGAGATGCCCTTCCGCGACCTCGCCGCCGTGCGTGCAGCGGCAGCCGCACCGGCCAGCCAGCCGCGCACCGCCCGGAGCCTGGTGCCCACCGACCTCGCCCTGCCGGGCTGGCTGCACTGGGTCGGCGAGATCTGGCAGCGCGACGAACTCCCGGCGCTGGAGTCCCTCGCCTTCCGCGGCACCGACCCGCAGGCCGCGCTGGTGGGCTTCGAGTCGCCGCTGGCCGCCAACCGCAGCGTGGTCGGCCTGATGGCGACCACCCCGGCCGCCCTGTCCTTCATCACCGACGCCCTGCTCGACGGCAGCCGCCTGTCGCAGATCCACGGCCACGTCACGCTGTTCGAGGAATCCGGCCGTGTCACCGCCTACAGCGCCGACCCGACCTACGCCAGCGGCGACCTGCCCTGGCTGAGCTGGATCCGCTGGAAGCTGTCGGACCGCCCGGTGCTGCTGTGGGCGGTGCTGATGCTGGCGATCCTGGTGCTGTCCGCGGTGATTTATGTCCTGCTCCAGCGCCATGCGCTGCGCCGCCATGCCGGGGCTTCGACCTGAGCCGCTGACCAGTCCGCAGCGCAGGCGACTGCTGCTGCGGATGGGCGCCCTCGCTGGCGGGGCGGGTGCGCTCGCCAGCACGGCCTGCGCCGCACCGCCCGCCAAGCCGCCGGCGCCAGCGGCCGCGCGCCGGCTCGCCTGTGACGACTTCGACGCACTCTGGGCCGGCTTCGTCAGCAGCTTCGTGCAGCCGGACGGCCGGGTGCTCGACCCCGACACCGAGGCCCGCGTCAGCACCTCGGAGGGCCAGGCCTACGGGCTGTTCTTTGCACTCGTGGCCGACGACCGCCCGCGCTTCGACGCCCTGTTGCACTGGACCCGCCAGAACCTCTGCGGCGGTGACCTGGCCGCGCGCCTGCCCGCCTGGCAATGGGGCCGCCAGCGCGATGGCCGCTGGGGCGTGCTCGACACCAACGCCGCCAGCGACGCCGACCTCTGGCTCGCCTGGACCCTGATCGAGGCCGCCCGCCTGTGGAACGCCCCCGCGCTGGCCACTGACGGCCGCGCGCTGCTGGCGCGCATCCGGGCCGAGGAGGTGGTCCACGTGCCGGGCCTGGGCACCATGCTGCTGCCGGGGCCGCAGGGCTTTGTCAGCGAAGACCGCCTGCACTGGCGCTTCAACCCGAGCTATGCGCCGCTGCACCTGCTGCGCGGACTGGCCAGCGCCGATCCGGGCGGACCCTGGACCGTGCTGGCGGAACAGTCCGCGCGCACCTTGCCGGCCATCGCGCCCAACGGCCTCGCCCCCGACTGGGCGACCTGGACCGTGGAGCACACCGCGCCGCTGCGGGGCCACTGGGTCGCTGACACGCAGCAGGGCGACACCGGCAGCTACGACGCGATCCGCTGCTACCTCTGGGCCGGCGTCGCCCCCGTCGACGATCCGCTGCGCCCGGCGCTGCTGCAGGGCCTCTCCGGCATGCAGCGCCACACCCGCACCCTGCCGCTGCCCGAGCGCTTTGCCACGCGCGCCACCACCCGCGCCGAGCCGTCCGCCATCGCCCGCGGCACCGCCCCGCCCGGTTTCATCGCCGCGCTGCAGCCCTACCTGGTCGCGCTGGGCGACTGCACCGGCGCGCAGCAACTGGCCGAACGACTCGCCACGGTCTGCGCCAGCCCGACCACCCGACTGCGCTACTACGACCACGCCCTCGCGCTCTTCAGCGCCGGCTGGCTGCAGCAGCGCTGGCGCTGCGACCGCCACGGTCGGCTGCAGCGCGCCCCCTCTACTTCGACTCTCCGCTGCCAGACCCCATGACGCATCCGTCCACTCCGTCCTCCGCTCCTTCCTTCCTGCGCCCGACGCCGACCCGGGTGGCTCTGGCATGCCTGGGCCTGGTGACTGGCCTGGCCACCTCCGCCGTGCAGGCCGCCACGGCAGCGGCGCCCGCGGCCTCGGTCCCGGCCACGCCCGCCACGCCGGCTGCTGCCTCGGACAGCGCGCGCGCCACCACCGTGCAGCAGCTCGTCGAGCAGGCCCGCCACTGGCAGCAGCGCGGCCGGGCCGATCTGGCCGGGCAGACCTGGCAGAAGCTGCTCGGTGTCGATCCGCGGCAGCCGGACGCGCTCTACGGCCTCGCCGCGCAGAGTGTCGAAGCCGGCCGCTTCGACGAAGGCGGCTCTTACCTGAACCGGCTGCGCCAGGTGAGCCCGCGCCATCCGGGCCTGGCCGCACTGTCCACGCAGGTCCAGTCCCAGACCTCCAACCAGTCGCTGATCGCCACCGCCCGCCAGTACGCACAGGCCGGCCAGACCGAGGCCGCGGCCCGCACCTACAAGCAGGCGCTCGGCGCCCAGCCCCCGGGCGATGAGCTTGCGGTCGAGTACTACCAGACGCTGGGCGGCACCCGCGAAGGCTGGGACGAGGCCCGCCGCGGTCTGGAGCGCCTCAGCCAGTCGGCCCCCGGCCAGCCCGGCCCCGCGCTGGCCCACGCCAAGCACCTGAGCTACCGCGAACCGACGCGCCGCGACGCGATCCAGCGTCTGGCCGCCCTGTCCACCCAAGCCGACGCGCCGCCGCAGGTCCGCAAGGACGCCCGCGCCGCCTGGCGCCAGGCGCTGGTGTGGCTGGACGCCCGCGGCCCGGACGCCCCCCTGTTCCGCCAGTACCTCGCCGGTGCCGGTGACGACGCGGAGCTGAACACCAAGCTGGCCGAGCTGGGCAAGCCGGGCAAGGCGCGGGCGACGGCCAGCACGACCACCGATGCGGGCGCCGCGGCCCCACGCCGGACGACCGCAGCCGCAGCCCCGCGCACAGCGGTGGCCGCCCCCTTGCCCGCCGTCCGCCAGGGCTTCGCCGCCATCGACAGCGGCGACCTGAAGACGGCCACCGAACGCTTCGAATCCGTGCTGCGCCAGCGCCCGGACGAGACCGACGCGCTGGCCGGCCTCGGCATCGTCCGCATGCGCGAGGACCGGTTCGCCGAGGCCGGTGAACTGCTGGACCGCGCCAGCGCCGCGACCAACGGCACGCGCTGGAAACCCGTCTACCGCTCGGCCATGCACTGGCAGGCGGTGCACGATGGCCAGGCCGCGCGACAGGTCGGCGACCTCGACCGCGCCACCCGCCTCGCCAAGGGCGCCGTCGAGACCGATCCGAAGGAGCCGGAAGGCCAGGTGCTGCTCGGTGAACTGCTGGCCGAGCAGGGCCAGTTCCTCGGCGCCGACGCCGCCTACCGCGAAGCGCTGCGCGCCGACGCCCGCCACCCGCGCGCCAACGCCGGGCTGTACCAGGTGCTCGGCGCCTCGGGCCGGACCGAGCCGCAGCGCACGCTGCTGCAGCGCATGGACGCCGACGTGCTCGCGGGCCTCGGCGGCGAGACCGGACTCAAGGCCGGCCAGATGCGCCTGCAGGCCGATCTGGCGCAGCAGCGCGGGGATCTCGCTGGGGCGCAGGCGCTGCTGGAGCAAGCCGTGGCGCTGGCACCGGGATCGCCGTGGGTACGCCTGTCGCTCGGCCAGCTGCTGATGCGCCAGAACCGGACCGACGCGGCACGCTCGCAGATCGACGCCTTCGTCATCCCGGCCGCGCATCCGGGCGAAGCGCTGCAGGCCCGCGCGCTGCTGCAGACCGAGCTGAAGGACTGGTCCGGCGCGCTGCGCAGCCTGGAGCAGGTGCCGGCCCGCGCGCGCACGACCGAGATGGGCCGGCTCCAGCGCCGCCTCGCCGTGCAGGCGCAGGCGGCCGATGCCGTGGCCCAGGCCCGCGCCGGTCAGCGCTGGCAGGCCGAGGCCATGCTGGTCGAGGCCGAAGCGGCGGCGGGTCAGGACCCCGACATGGTCGGCGCCGTGGCCGGCGCCCGGCTGGACCTGGGCGACGAGGCCCGCGCCGGCCAGCTCATCCGCGCGACACTCGCCGCCCAGCCGCAGGCGGGCGCGGGCTTGCGCCTGCGCCATGCCGCGCTGCTGCTGCAGACCCGGCAGGACGCGGAACTCGCCGGCGTGCTGCGCCAGCTCGCCGCGCAGCCGCTCACCGCCGGCCAGCGGCGCGATTTCGACGACCTGCGCATCGCGCTGGCGCTGCGCCAGGCCGATCAGCTGCGCGACGGCGGCGACCTCTACAACGCCTACGAGGCGCTCGCCCCGGTGCTGCAGGACCGCCCGCAGGAGCCGCGCCTGCAGATGGCGCTCGCACGCCTCTACACCGCCGGTGGCGACAACGACCAGGCCCGCGCGCTCTTCGAAGCCGTGCTGCAGAAGCAGCCGGACACGCTGGACGCCTGGCTCGGCCTGGCCGGCGCCGCCGATGCCCAGAAGGATTCCGATTCCGCCGTGATGGCCTTGCAGGAGGCCGGCCGGCTCGCGCCCAACAGCCCCGCCGTGCTCGCCCAGTACGCCCGCCACCACCGTGCGATGGGCCAGTTCAGCAAGGCGGCCGAGTACCTGCGCGCCGCCATGGCCGCCGAGCAGCCCCGGCCGACGCAGTGGGGACAGACCCGCGTCGCCGGCAATCCCTTCGCGGCCCACGCGGCGGACGGGCGCTCGCGCACGCTGCTGGCCGGTGGGGTGCCGGCGCTGGTACCCCCGTCCGGCTACTCGCAGAACACCCCGCTCGCGCTCGCCAATCTGGACCAGCTGCCGCCCACGGGCGCCGGTGTGCCGACGGCCCGGCCGGGCGTGGACAGCGCGGTCAGCCGCTCGCTGCGCTGGCGCGAGCCGGCGCCGGTGGCCGCGGCTGCAGCGCCGATGCAGATGCAGACGCAGATGGCCACCACGGTGGCGCAGGCCCAGGCACCGGCAGCAAGCGGACGGCCCGCCAGCCCGCCGAAGCGGGTCAAGACCCTGGGCGACGAACTCTCCGAGGTGCAGGTCGAGCGGGGCCGCACCAGCCTCGAAGTCGCCGGCACGCTCCAGGCGCGCAGTGGCGACGCCGGCCTCGGCCGGCTCGATCTGGTGCAGACACCGATCGAGGGCCGCAAGACCATCGAGGACGTCGGGCAGCTCAGCATCAAGGTGATCCCGGTCGTCGCCAGCGCGGGACAGGTCAGCCAGGGATCCCGCTCGCGCAGCGGCACGCTGGGGCTGGATGCCACCGGCGTGGCCGTCGCCCCCTCGCAGAATGATGCAGGCGTCGGCGTGGCCGTCGCGCTGAAGACACGCAAGCTGACCGTCGATGTCGGCGCCACGCCGGTCGGCTTCGCGGTGGTGGATGTCGTGGGCGGACTGCGCTACATCGACGAGTTCGCGCAGGGCCTGACGCTGACGGTGGACGCCTCGCGGCGCGCCGTCACCGACAGCCTGCTGTCCTTCGCCGGCACGACCGACGCCCGCACCGGCCGCGTCTGGGGCGGCGTGCGCACCACCGGCGTGCGGACGCAGGTGGCCTGGGAGCAGGCCGATGCCGGCGTCTACGGCTATGGCGGACTGCACGCCATGACGGGCCAGCAGGTCGCCAGCAACAGCCGTTTCGAATTCGGCGCCGGCAGCTTCTGGCAGGCCCAGCGCCTCGACGACTCGCAGGTCGGGATCGGCATGAACCTCGGCTACCAGCACTACCGGCGCAACCTGAGCGGCTACACCTGGGGCCACGGCGGCTACTTCAGCCCGCAGCACCTGCTGGCGCTGACCGTGCCGGTGAACTGGCTGGGCCGCAGCGGCCGGCTGAGCTGGGGGCTGCAAGGTTCCGCCGGTCTGCAGGCCTACCGCGAGGACGCCGCGCCCTACTTCCCGACCGACGGCGCGGCGCAGGCCTCGCTGGAGAGCCTGGCCGCGCAGCAGCGCGTGCCCTCGGCGGTCTATGCCTCGCGCACCGACTCGGGGCTGGTGCTGAACCTGGGCGGCGCGATGGAATACCAGCTCACCCGGCACCTGGACATCGGCACCCGGCTCGGGCTGGAGCGCGCCGCGCAGTACACGCAGAGCAGCGGGTCGATCTACCTGCGGCTGAGCCTGGAGCCGCGCAGCGGGCTGGGTGGAGTCGGGCTGCAGATGCCGGGCGGGCCGAGCGGGTATTGAACCCCACTCACTCCGTCATCCTCGCGACTGCGAGGACCCACCCGCCGCCGCCGACGTTGGCGAGGCAAACATCACCGCCAGCGCCAGCCCGAACACCGCCCCCGACAGCAGGCTCGTCATCACGACGTACAGCAGCACCAGCCGCCGCTCCACCTGCTTGCGCGAGGCCTCGTCCCACAGGGTCTGGTCGTCCATGGCCTTGTGCAGCCCGCCGGCTTCGCGGATGGCCGCCGTCAGGCCGACATCGCGGCTCGCCTGCTGGCCCATCTCGTTGAACTCGCCGCGGATGTGGCGCCTCGGGTCGCCCTCTTCGGGCTGGGCGCTGGCGGCGGGCGGCCAGACGAAGACGTGCTCGTCCAAGTCGCCGTAGTAGACAAACGCCACCGCCAGCCCCGCGAGGGCCGCGGCACCGGCCGCCGCCGCGATCTGCCGCCGGTGCGCCAGCGTCAGCCGCCGGCGCATCACCAGGACCAGCACCAGCAGCACCACCAGCGACACGAAGGACGCGATCCCGGTGACGGCCGGCGTGCCCATCGCCTCGGTGGGCGGCACCCAGTCGGACAGGACCGAGTTGAACAGCGCGAACATCGCCGTCACGGCCGCCGCGGCTGCGCCGAGCAGCTTGGTGAGTTCATCCCATTTCATCGCGTGCTCCCGGAGGTGGCGTTGGGCGCCGGTGTCACTGCGTCAGGTGCAGGAGGCAGGCGCACTTGGTCGTCCTCGCTCAGCACCAGCGTGATCGGCTCGGACGGGCCGGCGCTGACGCGGCGGTAGTTCGTCAGCGCCCGTTGGCGCACGAGGGGCAGCAGCGCGTCGATCCGGTTCGGCGGCGCGATCCACAGCGCGTAGTCACCGTGGGTTTCCAGCCGGTCGGTCGACGGCGAGGTTTGCTGGGTGAAGCGGCCAACGTCGAGCAGGTGGCGCAGCTTGGCGTCGGACATGCTGGCCGGCGGGCCACGGGTGATGTAGATGAGCGGCAGGGCGTACACGTCCATCGGCGGGGCGACGCTGCCGGGGCGGGTGGACGTGACCTGCACCTCGACGGGTCGGCGCACCGGGCCGCCCCTGCGCAGGGCGGAGGCGCTGGCGTCCTGGGCGCTCTGCTCGGCGCCGAACAGGGCCAAGGCGCTGCGGCCCTGCTCGGCCACCGCGGTCTGGAGGCTGTCACTGGCGGCGAGCAATTGCGCTTCGGCCATCGCCCGCTCGCGCGGCGTCATGGCGGCGGACTGGCGCGCCAGGGCGGTCTCGGCGGCGAGGAGTTGGTTGGCTACGGTTTTCAAGCGGACTTTGTCGCGAGGGGCGATGTCGGAAGGGGGCAGGCGCTGGATGTCGCGGCGCAGGGTGAGCAGGTCGGTCGAGGCGAGGCTGTCGAGTGCCGATGCGCTGAATGCGGCGGTCAGCAGGGCCAGTGCCAGCAGACCCGATCGCCGCCTCAATATTCGGTTTTTCGGGTGAGTCATGGTCATTTCCTATTCGAACATCAGGGCGCTGCACGAGATCCCCCCTCCCCAGCCCTCCCCCCGCTGGGGGGAGGGAGCCAGACAGTGGAAGCGAACGACTGCCCATACACCACAGCCCGGTTTTCCTCCTCCCCCAGCGGGGGAGGCCGGGAGGGGGCTTCGGCAGTCAGCAGACCTTTCGACCCCGCTCACCTTGATGCCTCATGCTGTTCTCAAAGGGTAAAAAGGTAAAAGGGCTAAAGGGAAAAGGTCCTGGCGATACGGAAGCCGGTGCTGCTGATCCGGCCGCCCGGAGTGCCCCCGAAGCGGATGGCCGAGCGCAGGAGCCACGGGTTGAGGTTCCAGGAACCGCCCCGCAAAACACGGCGCGCCGAGTCTCCGCCAACCTTCCATGCGCTCCCATCAGTAGGCGCCCCTGTGTAGTTGTCATGCCACACGTCTTCGACCCATTCCCAGGCGTTGCCGTGCATGTCGTACAAGCCGAAGGCATTGGCATCGAAGCTCCCCACCTTCGTCGTTTTCTCTCGGTACACACCCTTGGCGCTCCCGTTGTATGTGTAGTTACCGTCAAAGTTCGCCTGCTGCGGCGTGATCGTCTTGCCTGTGTGGAAAGGCGTCTTCGTGCCCGCTCGGGCCGCGTATTCCCATTCCGCCTCGCTCAGCAGCCGGTATTGCTGGCCCGACTTCGCATTCAGTTTCTTCAGGTACTCCTGCGCCATATCCCAGCTCACGTTCTCCACCGGGCAGGTGTCGCCACACGCGGAGAAGTTGCTCGGGTTGCTGCCCATCACCGCCTTCCACTGCCCTTGCGTGATCTCGTAGCGGCCCACTGCCAGCCTGTAGTCGATCTTCACCGTGCGCTGCGGGCCTTCGTCCTTGCCCCGCTCCGGCTCGCTGTCGGGCGAACCCATCACGAAGCTGCCCTTGGGCAACAAGACCAGTTCGGGGCAGTCGGCACAGTCCTTGATGATCTGGCCAGTTTGAGCCACCACGGGAACAACAGGCTCGATCGATCGGGGCGATGGCACAACCGCACCCGGTACCAGATAAAACTCACTCGACAGCCAGCCCTCCGGCCAAGGTCGCTGCCGCTTCGGACTGTTGCGAGTTCTGTCCACGACATCGTTCGCAACGAGCCGGAACATCTGATCAACCGACACCCCGGGCGTTCCGATGTGCGCCAACAGACGTTCCGTGAAGAGTCCGTTGCGCCCAGGGCCATCGTCGGCCACCTCACCGTACTTGGTGGAGTACGCCACCCAAGTACCTTCCGGGGGACTTTCCTTGGTCATCCCGCGGGATGCGCTGCGAAACCCGCGCCCGAACGGGTTGTCCCGGCACGCATCCAGAAACATCAGGTTCACGCGCGACCGCCCCCGCTCCAGCAAGTCCATCAACTCGCTGACCGAGATGGACTGCCGTGCAACTTGCGATTCAGTCTGGATGTCGGCATCGACCGCTGGCAGATAGTTCTTGCCATTCACCGCCATTCCATGCCCGGCGTAATAGACCAGCGCCACAGTGTCCCCACCCAGCTTCTTCTCGAATTCCACCAGTGCCTGGTCAATGTTGCGCTGCGTTAGGTTCTCCCGGTACACGATGTCTGCCTTGTCAAAACCGATGGTCTGCAGCTTGGCGTACATGTCCCGCGCGTCATTGAGCGGGTTGCGCAGTCGGTCTTTCTGCTGCGTGTAATCCGCATTGCCAATGACCAGCGCAACCCTGCGCTCCGCTTGGGCGCTGCCACAGACAAGGATGCAGACAGCCGCCACGCAGCCCGCCCACCATGCTGTGCCACGACGCCCACGGTGCGTGTTCGACCCCATGCGGTTCACCGTGTTTTCTTGGCCCATGTCCGATACTCCGAATGCCCGAAGCTGAATTTTCCAGCACGCTGCTGGACAAGTTGATCCAAGGTGTCCGGCCGGAGCAATTCCAGACTCGGCTCCTGGTCGAAACCGAAAATGAACTGAATGTCCTTGCCTTCCGGGAGCTGGACAGTCACCCGGCTCGAAGCAGAAGGAATCTGCATGGATTGCCCGCTAGGCACGCGATTGCGCTCGAAATCGCGCGTCGGATACATCAGCTTGGCCTCACCCATCGCGTTGACATTGACCATCAGCAGAAATGCCTCACGGTCAGGCCGGACGCTGAAACCCAGCGATTGACCGACCTCCAAATTGCCACCAAACGAATCCGCCTGGAGGTCCACCGGCAACACCGCCCGCCGATGCCGCTCCGCCAGCGCCTTGACCCGCCGCGCCCAAGCCCGCCCCCGCACCAGTTCCACCAGCCGATCCGCGTCCACCGGCTGCATCCGCACCAGCCGGTCCCCCGACGCATCGACCACATCGACCAGATCCCCCGCCTGCACAATCTCCAGATCCGCCCCCGTGCCGCCCGCAGGCAGCAGCTTCACGTCCGGCAACCCCTGCAAGCGCCTGACCAGCGGGCCGGGCAGATCCTCGGTGCGCACCGTCAGCGGCGTCGGCGGCGCGTCCACCGGCCGAGCTGCGACGCCCTTGACCGACAACACCGGCCGGCTACCCAGCGCCAGCGTGTCCTCCGCCACCGATGGCAGGCGCTGCGGCGTATGCCCGTAGGGACGCTGCGCCATGAAATCGCCCACCGACCGGTGCACCTCGTTCAGGTCCAGCCACCCGTCGCCATTCAGATCACCGGGAATGCGCCCGTCCAGCACCCGCAGCAGCGCGTCCGTCAGCGCCCCGTGCGGCTTGCCGTCCAGCGTCGGCCACTGGCGCAGCTTGACGCTGCTCACGTCCTTGGCGGTTTCGCCCTCGCCCGCAGCGGACAGAAAGGCGGTGGCGCGGTACGGGTACGGCGGCGGTGCGGCGCCTCCGGGGGCTTGCTGCGCCATCCGGGCGGCGATGTCAGGCCGGCTGATCGTGAAGGTGCGCTCAGCCCAAGCGTCAGGGTCGGCCCGCGTCGGCACCACCTGCCGCACCGCCTGCCCGGAGTAGCAGGTGTCCATCACCACCCACAGTCGCCGCCCGCCCTGCTCCAGCGCCTCGATGCGGGGAACCAGGTCGGTGCGCCCGACGATCAGGCCCCGCGTCGGCTGGTTCGGGTCGAAGTCGTGGGCCATGAACGCCCCCGAGCCATGCGGCACCGGCACACGCAGCGTTGCGGCACCTAGGTCCAGCGCGCTGGTGCCATGCCCCGAAAAGTAGACCATCACCTCGTCGCCCGGCCCGCTGCGCTGCGCCAGCGCGGTCAGCTCGGCCAAGATGTTGTCGCGGGTGGCCTGCCGGTCGGGCAACGTGCGGATGTCCTCGGCGCGGAAACCCCAGCGCCGGATCAGCACCTCGCGCATCGCGGCCACGTCGTGGACGGGGCCATCCAGCGTGGGTATCTCCGGCCGCTGGTAGGCCGACACGCCGACCAGCAAGGCCACCCGCCGGGCATCGGCCCAGGCGGTGCAAGCTGCCAGCCCCAGTAGCAGCGCCACGGCCATCCGCGCGCGGCTCCACCCTCCCCGTGTTGTCGTCCTCATCGCCGTACCGTCTGATGTGAATTATTTACTCACAGTCTAGCGGACGGTGGTATCGATCGTGGGTGCCCGCGTTCGCGGGCATGACGGATCGGGTGGGAGTGCGTGCGTGCGTGGTGATCCGTCCAAGTGCTCCGACTACACCACCTCGGGCATCCCCGAGTGCAGCGACCGCGTGACCGCCAGCCCGATGCGCATCGCCTCCATCGCATCCGCCAGCGTGAACGATAGCGGCACCACCCCGCGGCAGGCGGCGACGAACGCGGCCATCTCGTGCGCGAACGCCATCTCGAAGCGTTCGTGGAAATCGCCGGTCACCGCGTGCGCGACGCCCGCCGCGTCGCTGCGGACCACCCGGTCGCGCGCCGCGTGTTCGCCGATCTGCAGCTTGCCGGCCGTGCCGATCACCTCGAAGCGCTGGTCGTAGCCATACGCTGCTCGGCGGCTCGTGTTGATCTGGCAGAGGCGGCCCTTCTTCGTGCGGATCGTCACCGCCGTGCTGTCGAAGTCGCCCAGGTCGGCGATGGCCGGGTCGGTCAGCACCGAGCCGGAGGCGCTCAGCCACTCCGCTTCGCCCCCATCCTGCGCGACCACGGGCTGGTTGGCCTGGCCGAGCCGCTGGGCTTCGAGGAATGCGCCGTGTGCACCGCGCTGCCCACAGCTCGACCTGGGCGTGCCGGCGCCCGCCGAGCCGAACGAGTTCCGGCTGATCTGTGCGGAGAACATGCGCGGCGGCAACGTCATCAGGGTTGATGACCATTGCCGTGCGGTGCCGTTGACCTGCGCACCACGCGGTAGCTCAATGACGTTCAGCACCCGTCCAGCAAAGTCTGTGGTGGGTGTCAATACCCTCATCAGGAGATCTTCATGGCCACCAGGAAAAGCAACGCCAACGAGGCGACCAGCGTCTCCAAGCGTGCCGGAAAACCTGCCGGACTCGACCAGGGTGTCAGCCGGAGCGCGCCCCCCTCTGGCGTACAACCCACTGCCGCCGAACTGGATGCCCGGGACCGGAGCAAGTCGGGCCCACGGCGACCGGCCGGGCCCCCACTGTCAGGCGATGTGCCGAGCCGTTCGGCCATTGACGCGCTGACCAGCGAGACGCTGCCCGCACCGACTGATCCCAGCCAATGAACAACTGACTCACCGGGGAATGCACCATGGCCTTGACTCTCCTGAAAAACCAGGGGCTCAGTGACGCCCAGACCAGCACATCGACCTCCAACATCTGCGAGCCGTCGACCGCTGCCAACGGCTCCCAGCAGTTCATGACGGGCAACTGGTTCGCCAGCAGCTCCGCCAACCTGGGGACAAACTGGTCCTACATCAGCCCGTACACCCGTTTTCCCGCGGCCGCTGGTGGTTTCTGCTGCGACCAGCTGGTCCTGTTCAACCCGAAGTACAAGATCTGGATCTGGCTGCTGCAGTACAGCCAGGGAGCCAATGGCGAGAACATCTTCCGCCTGGCGATCAGCCGCGAGGCGAGCTTCGGCACCTGGTACTGGTGGGACTTCGCCAGTAGCGGCGGACTGGCCGGATGGGCGGCCAACTGGCTGGACTATCCCGACATGGCCTTCACCACCGAGCAGCTGTTCATCACCTTCAACATGTTCAAGGGCAACGCCTGGCAGCGCGCCGTGGTGTTCAGGATGCCGCTGGCCACGCTGGCCTCGGGCGGTGCGCTGGGCTACCAGCGCTGGGCCACGACCAGCAATGGCTCGATCCGGCTCTGCCGCGGCCCCGGCACGGTGATGTACATGGGCTCGCACAACTCGGCGTCGCAACTGCGGGTGTTCAACTGGCCGGACGCCAGCCTCAATATCTCCTGGAACGATGTCAACGTGCGCTCCTGGCTGGGCGGCGCCTATTCCGCTACCGGGCCGGGCGGCATCAACTGGCTGGGCCGGACGGACTCGCGCATCACGGGGGCCTGGATGGGAGCCGGCGTGCTGGGATTCATGTGGACCGCCAACCGGGACGGCAGCCACGCGCTGCCCTACATCCGGGTCGCACGCATCAACGCCTCGAACAGGACTCTCCTCAGCGAACCCGACATCTGGAGCACCACCGCCGCCTGGGCCTACCCGGCTGCTGCGGCGAACAGCGCGGGTGCCGCCGCCTTCACCGCCTTCTATGGTGGCGGCAACTTCCACCCCAGCCATGTCGTCGGCCTCCAGAGTGGCGGCGGATGGGCCACGACCTTCACGAAGGTCGGCACGCACAGCCCGCCACAACAGTCCTGGGGCGACTACCTGTCCTGCACGCCGTACCACCCGGACGGCACGCAATGGGTCGCGTCCGGCTACACGCTGCAGGGCGGCACCAACCGCACCAACATCGAACCCCGGTTTGTCCACTTCAAAGCCTGAAGGAGAGCACCTCATGTACTCGCTGATCGCCAAGACCCCTGTCCGTCAGTTGCTGACCCACCAGGCGCCCGCCATCATCGGCGCGCTGCTGATTGCAGAGATGTTCTACAAGTGGCACAGCTTCCTGCTGGAAACCGGTGGTTTCCTCGCCACATGGTTCGTGCTGGACGCGCTGGTCTGCCAGCTGGAACGCTGGCTGGGCAAAACACCTGCCGACGAAACGCAGCACTGAGGCGCCTGCTGCACCCTCCACCCAGCCCTTTGGGCCGGGTGGATTTCGCACGGCCGCGACGCACGGCTGCGACGCTCGGCCTTGCCGACCTGCCCGCCGGGAAGACACTGCGCTGCCGCTGGCCTGCTGGTGCCATGAAGTGGGTCCAGGCGTCCTACAACCCGATCCTGAACATGAAGGGCGGGCTGGCGCAGGGGAATCTGACCCAGGAGATCGCCACCGAGTACAGCGGCATGTTCCGCAAGATGAAGGAGGATGCCAACGCGACGATTCGCAACCTCGCGCACAAGAGCGCCTCGGCCCAATCCCCTGCCCGGACATCGGCAGGCAAGGGTTTCAAGGCGGGTACCCGCCAGCGCCCACACGCCCCCGAAACGGCCGAGGCTGTAGAAGCGGAAGCGGATAGCGCGGAGTGGGGGCAGTTCTGACGCGCCGCACTGCGCGCGGGTGCTCCCCGGGAGGGTGAAGTCGGTGCGTGGTGCCACGGCGGGTGGAGAACGCGTCAGAACCTAAAATGGAGCAGCACCCCTGGGCATCCCGGCGTGCGATGTCTTCTGATCACTGGGCAATCCATGCTGACTTCCATCCGGCTCAGAAACTTCAAGAGTTACCAGGACGCCACGCTGCCATTGGCCGCATTGACCTTCCTGATCGGCTCGAATGCCTCGGGCAAGAGCAATGTGCTCGAAGCCATCCGATTGCTGAACTGGCTGGCCAAGGGGAGCCGACTGGATGACATCGCCCGCTCGATCCAGAGCGGGGACGCGGTGCTGCGCGGTCAGGCACGTGACCTGTTCCGGGATCCGCAGCACAGCCTGAGCCTGGGGGTGCATTTCAGCGCGGCACCGGAAGGCTGGAGCGACTTCGAGATCGCGGTCGGCATGCCAGCCGACCAGCTGGCGATCACGGCGGAACGGGTCAGCCAGGCCGCTCAGACGGTACCGCTGTACCAGGTGGATGGCGTCCCCAACTTGCACAGCGACGAGATCAGCATCGCTTACAACAACTTCAAGCGCGGACGGGTCAAGCCGCACATCCCCTGCTCGAATCGGCAGGCGATCTTCTACCAGCTCGAAACGCCTGGACGCTTTGAAGCGAGCCACCCCGAATCCCAGCGTGTCATCCCGCTGGTGACACGTGCGCTGCGGGAGACACTGCGCAACATGGTCTTCCTCGACCCGCGCCCTTCCGTGATGCGCGACTACGCCTACACCAAGGACGACCAGATCAAGGAAGACGGCCGCAACCTGTCGGCTGTGCTGTTCCAGATCTGCCAGACGGACAGCGACAAGGCGCGCCTGCTCGATTTCATCCGCTCGCTGCCCGAGCAGGACATCAGCGACGTGCAGTTCATCAAGACCGAGCGCAGTGACGTGATGGTGCGGCTGGTCGAGACCTTCGGCCACCAGAGCCGGACCGTCGATGCGCCGCTGCTGTCGGACGGCACGCTGCGGGTGCTGGCGATTGGCGCAGCGCTGCTCACCGCCCCCATCGGGGCTTTGGTCGTGATCGAGGAAATCGACAACGGCGTCCACCCGAGCCGCGCCGAAACGCTGGTGCACCAGATTCAGGCCATCGCTGCCGAGCGGCAGTTGCGCGTGCTGCTGACCTCGCACAACCCGGCCCTGCTGGATGCCTTGCCAGATGCCGCGCTGGGTGATGTGGTGTGCTGCTACCGGGACACGACAGAAGGCGACAGCCGGCTGGTGCGCCTGGGCGACCTGGAGCGGTACCCTGAACTGGTGGCGCAGGGGCCACTCGGCCAGTTGATGACCCGGCGCATCCTTGACCGCTTTCTGAAAGACCAGCGGACAGAGGCGCAACGCCGGCAAGCAGCGCTCGACTGGCTCAAGGCACTCGACGCGGAGGAGCCTCTGTGAGCGCGGTCTGCCTGCTCGACACCTCGGTACTGGTCGAGATTCTGGATGTGCCAGGCAAGTCACAGCACTGCGCCGCCACCCGCGCCGCCCTGGCCACGCGGATCGAAGAGGGGCAGACCTTGTTCCTGCCGATGACCACGGTGCTGGAGACGGGCAACCACATCGGTCAGGTCGGTGACGGCACGCTGCGCCGACGCTGCGCGCAGCGGTTCGTCGCGCAAGTCGGACAGGCACTGGAGGGCATGTCCCCATTCAAGCCCATCAGCTTCTTGCGCACCGACGACTTGCGCCAGTGGCTGGCCGAATTCCCGGACCACGCCGGGCGAGGCAGTGGTCTTGGCGACTTGTCGATCATCCACGACTGGAAGCGACTGTGTGACCAGAACGCAGCACGGCGGGTCTACATCTGGTCACGCGACCAGCACCTTCAGGCATACGACCGCGCTGCGGTCGTCTGAAGCCGGCCAACCGTCTGCGGCCGCTCAGCAGCGCACCGGCTGGCCGCGTCGGCGAGGATCTGCGCCTTCACGCCATCGGCCACCGTCGTGCGGAACGGGGTGCCGCTCTGCAGGCACTCGAAGAAGTGCGCGGTCTCCAAAGCGCTGGTCGTAGCCATAGGCGGTGCGGCGGCTGGTGTTGATCTGGCAGAGACGGCCCTGCTTCGTGCGGATCGTCACCGCCGTGCTGTCGAAGTCGCCCAGACCGGCGATGGTCGGATCGGTCAGCACCGAGCCGGAGGCGCTCAGCCACTCCGCTTCGTCGCCATCGGCGCACAGGACGAAGCGGCGCTGGAAACCGATCATGCAGGCGACACCCGCGGCCTTCACAGCTTCACCGCGCCACGACATCGATCGACGGGTCCGGCCAGCACGGCCTCGATGGTGGAGACCTGGGCGAAACGATCGAGAGCGCCCCGAATAATGGAAATATTTTTGAACGATGGCCTGCGCCTGCCCTGCGGCACACTGGCCGCATGAAACATCTTGTCACCACTCTGCTGCTCGCCATCGGATGGCCCGTCGCACATGCCGGCGCATCGGAGGCTGGCGATCCCGCGCGGGGCCAGGCCATCCACCTCGAAGGCCGGCTGCCGGATGGCCGCAGCTTGCGTGCACGCCGCACGGATCTGCCCGACATGACGGGCGCAGCCGCCGCGTGCGCGCAGTGCCACCGGCGCAGTGGCATGGGCGACCAGGAGGGCCGGCTGCGCGTGCCGCCGATCACCGCGGCGAGCCTGCTGGCGCCGGGCCGGACGACGGCGGTCGGACGCGCCGCGCCGGGCATCGAGATCGCCGGGACACGGACCGAGACCCGGCCGGCCTACACGGTGGACAGCTTCGCGCGGGCGCTGCGCACCGGCGTCGATCCGGCGGGACGGGCGCTGGCGCCGTGGATGCCGCGTTACGCGCTGGACGACGCGGCGGTCGCTGATCTGTTTGCCTGGCTGGAGCGGCTCGGTCCGGTCGGTGGTGCATCGCTGCGGGGGCTGGTGGACAACACGCTGCACCTGGCCACCATCGTCACGCCCGACGCACCGGCCGCACGGCGCGAAGCGGTCGAGACGACGCTGTCGGCCTGGGCACGCCAGCAGCGCTTCGGGGATGTGCGCGTGGCGCTGCACGTCTGGCGGCTGACGGGCGATGCGGCCGGTTGGAGCGCACAGTTGCAGCAGCGGATGGCCGAGCAGCCGGTGTACGCCGTGGTCTCGGGCGCAGGCGCAAGCGCTACGCAGTGGGCGCCGGTGGAAACCTTCTGCGAAGCGGCAGCGCTGCCTTGCGTGTTTCCACTGCTCGACGGCGCACCGGCCACGGCCGCCGGGCGGCACCACGCGCTCTACCTGTCCGAAGGCCTGCTGGCCGAAGCGCGGGTCGCCGCCCGCGCCGTGGCTGCGCTGGCCACACCACCGGCCCGGCTGCAGGTCTGGTTCGATTCGGATCCCGGACGCGACGCGGCACAGGCCTTCCGGGCGACGCTGGCATCGGTTGGTCCGAAGGTGCAACTGCGCGACCTGCGCGCGCAGCCGATGCCAGCTGGCCAGCCCCCGGTCACCCCGGACGATCTGGTGGTGGCCTGGGTGGCGCCACCGCAGGTGCAGGCACTGTTCGCCGCGACGGCCAACGGACAGCGCGCAGACGCCCTGCCCGCGGTCTGGCTGTCGGCGCAACTGGCGCCGCCCGAGGCGCTCGATCTGCCCCCCGCATGGCGATCGCGGGTGCGCTGGTCGTCGTTGAAATCCACGCCGGAGCGCTTCCGTGCCGCCGCCGTCACCGGCCTGCAGCCGTGGCTGCGCACGATGGGCCTGGACCCGCTGCAGGCGACCCCGCTGCAGGGCGAGGTCTACGCCGCCGCCTACTTCTTCACCGACGCGCTGCAGCGCAGCCGTGGTGCCTGGTCGGCCGAACACCTGCTGGAGCGGCTCGAAGCGGGGGTCAACAACCGCGCTGCGGCCGGCGCCTACCTGCGGCTCTCGCTGGGCCAGGGCCAGCGCGTGGCGGCCCAGGTCGGGCAGCTCCAGGGCTGGGCCGCACCGGACCACCGCACGCTGGTGCCGATGTCGCCGGTGCTCAACGCCAACCGCTGAAGCGCCGAGCTACACGCCGGTCAGACGACCTGGTACCAGCGCATCATGTCGTGGTCCTCGTGCGACAGGATGTGGCAGTGGTAGACGAACTTGCCGGGGCGGTCGAAGGCCATGACGATGCGCGTGACCTGGCCCGGCGGGCAGATGACGGTGTCCTTCCAGCCGTTCTCGGTGGCAGCCGGTGCCACGGCCGCACCGCTCAGGGTCGCACCGGGCTGGAGTTGCACCCCCGTCCAGCCATTGCGCATCGCGGTGGACTGGATGGTGCCGGTGAAGGCCTGGCGGTTCTTGATGCGGAACTTGACCAGGTGCAGGTGGACCGGGTGGGCGTCGACCGTGGTGTTCCAGAACTCCCAGACCTCCGTGCTGCCGAGCTTCGGCGTCTCGGTGGCCGGGTCGTTGAAGCCCTGGGTACCGAGGTTCTTCGCGCCGGTCGGGTCGTAGACGCCCAGCATCGGGTTGATGCGGCCGTACTCGTCGGTGCCCTCGCCCAGCAGGATGCGGCGCACCGGGGTGGTGGCCGTGTCGCCGGCGGAGGCCGCCAGTGCCGCCGTGCCATTGCTGCCACGCAGCGTGTGCAGCGTGCTCATGATCGACTTCGGCACAAAGATGTTGGCCAGCAGCCCGACCTTGAAACGCATCACCGCCGCCGTGCCCGCGGACGGGGGACCGCCCAGCGGGAACGGGGTCGCGGCCGAATTGACCAGATCGACCGTGTTGCCGACCAGCAGTGCCCACGAGAAGTCGATCACCACGTCGTAGCGCTCACCCGGCGCGATGGTCAGCCCGGCCGCACCCACCGCGACCGGGTTGTTCAGGAAGCCGAGGTCGGTGCCGACCACGTGCATCGGCACCCAGGTCGGCGCCGAGTTCTTCAGCGTGAAGAAGCGCGAGTCGGAGCCGTTCAGGATGCGCAGGCGGTAAGGCCGTGGCTCGACCGAGAGGCTCGGCCACGCCTTGCCATTCACCAGGATGACGTCGCCGAACACCTCGGGCATGTGGCTCGGGCTGTTGGCGGGAAAGTTGCCAGGCAGCGGCGTGGGCGAGTTGGCCGGGTTGGCGGAGTAGACGAACTGGCCCTGGGCGTCGAAGGTGCGGTCCTGCAGCACCAGTCCGATTTCGTGCTGCGCTGCGGGGATCTTCCACAAGGTCTGCAGCGCCTTTTCGTTGGCGTCGCGCACGACGTAGAGGCCGGCCAGACCCGCCTGCACGTTCACGCCGGTGAGGCTCTCGGCATGGTCGTGGTACCAGTGCAGCGAGGCTTCCTGGTTGTTGTCGTAGAGGAAGGTGATGGCCTCGGCGGTGCCGACCTGCACCGCATTGCCGTTGATGCCCGGCCCGGTCTGGCGGCGCAGCGGCGTGGCCCACTGGTCGGGGCCGCCGTCGAACTCGGCGGCCGAGCCACTGCCGTGGTGGTGCACCGCCAGCGGCACGCCGGTGGTCGGCGTCTGGATCGTCATCGTCTGGTCGATGGGCAGGATGTGCGGCAGTGCCTGCCCGCTGGCGTTCACCAGCCGGTTGACCCAGTGCACGGTGATCGGCACGCCCTTGCTGGCCTGCAGCGTGCGGCCGGGGAAGGTGGGGCCGGTTTCCTGGTTGGCGTAGCCCCAGATGGTGGTGGTGATGCCGGGCACGCCGAGCACGTTCGCGGTGGCCTGGCCCGCGCCGATGGTGTAGTCGGACGCGCCGACGGTGGGCTTGTAGATGCCGGCCGCGGCCAGCGGGTTGGGCAGCACATTGGTGAAGCGGCGTGACCAGGCCTGTTGCCACAGCGCCGGATCGGAGGTCACCGCCCAGCGGCTGTTGGTGCCCTGCACTGCCGCGAGCGCCCGGCTCGGCGCGAGGGACAGCGAGGCTGTCGCCGCGGCAACACCGGCGGAGAGACTGAGGAAACGGCGGCGGCTGGTGCGGGTGCGGGGCACGGCGGGGTGGTCAGGCATGGGAGTCTCGCGAAGTCGGGTGGAGGGGGCGGAGGCGGAGGCGGAGGCGGAGGCGGGAAAGATCGGTCACGCGGGCTTGAGCCGGCGGTATTCGTCCAGCAGGCGGCGGGGACTGACAAGCCCGTCCAGCCGCACCCAGACCGGGCTGGCGGGTGCGCGCAGGAAGATCACCGCGTCGTGGTTCATCTTGTCGCCGCGCCAGGCATCGAAGGCGCGCTGCACCGTCTCGGAGGACTGCGGGTCGCCGGTGACGAAGCTGCCCCGGGCGCCGCGGCTGCGGGCGTGTTCGGCCAGGCGGGCGACGGTGTCGTGGTCCGGGTCGATCGACACCGACACGACGTTGACCTGCGACGCCTCGGGGCCGAGGGCGCGCACGAATTCGTCGATCACGTGGCTGGTGACGGGGCAGACCGTGGTGCAAGAGGTATAGAGGAAGGTCAGCACCACCGGTCGGCCGTCGTCGATCAGTGGCCGCAGCGCCCGGGCCCGGCCATCGGCGGTGAGCACCTTCACGCTGGGCACTTGGTAGCGCTGCTCGCTGCGCTGCACCGTCGCCGCCGCGTCGGAACCGGCGGCGGGCGTGTGCCCTTGCGCGGGGGCCAGCAGGACCACCATCGACAGCGCCAGGAGGGCAACACACCGTGTGAACAAGTCGATGGCAGTCATGAAATAGTTTTCTTTTGTTTACAAATTTACATCCTGATTCATCTTAACAAAGCACGAGACCAAGGTTGTGTTCATCGAAACACAGCCACCGCACCTTCATCATTCGTTCAGGTGGACCAAATCGACACCAAAGTTGGTCATTCGCCTGAAAATTGCCAAAAGGAAAGCGACGCTTGTCAAGCGATAGCGGGATAACCATGAAAGCAAAAAAACCATCGGCTCCAGCCCGGCCTGCACCGCCCGCACGGCGGCTTGTCGCCCTGCTGGTGACACTGGCTACGGTCGGGGGACTCGGCCTCTATCTGCGCGATCTGTACGCGCCGGGCGATGCGCCGCCGGTTGCGCAAGGGGCTGCCGCCGACGCGGACCTGGCGGTCCGGTCACTTCCGGCAACGGCCTCCATCGACCAACCTGCGCCCGCGACGGCCACACGCGACCAGCTGCCGGCCACGCTGCCGCCGGGCATCGTGCTGGTATCGACCCAGCCGGATGCCCAACCACCACAGGCGACGCTGTTGCTGGACGGTCAGTTGCAAGCCCAGACCCTGGGGACCACCGTGGCCGGATCGGCGCTGCGGCTGCGTGGGGTCACCTCGGATGCGGTGACGCTGGGTCTGGCAGAGGGGCCGGTGCTCTACACGCTGCCGGTCAGTCCGGCGGAGGAGGTGCGCCAGCGCCTGGCGGACGCACGAGCGGCGCGGCTGGCCGAGCGGGCCACCGCGCCGACGGGCGCCGCCTCGGGCGACTGGGTGGTGCAGCGCGATGCTGACCAGACCACGCCGCTACCGGACGCCATGAAGGTAACGGTCAGGCAGCGTCTGTCGCCGCGTCCCTGAGCGTTGCCGCACGCGCCTGCTGGCGCTTGGCGCGGGCGCGGATGTTGAGGGCTTCCACACCGAGCGAGAAGGCCATCGCGGCGTACAGGTAACCCTTCGGGATGTGCAGGTCCAGCGCCTCGCCCGTCAGCGCCATGCCGACCATCACGAGGAAGGCCAGCGCCAGCACCTTGACCGACGGGTGCGCATCGACGAAGTCGCCGATCGGCTTGGCAGCGAACAGCATCACGCCCACCGCAGCAATCACGGCGGCCACCATCACGCCCAGCTGGTCCACCATGCCGACCGCGGTGATCACCGAGTCCAGCGAGAAGACGATGTCGATCACGCCGATCTGGCCGATCGTCGCCCACAGCGCGCGCTGGCCAGCCGCTTTCATCGCGGCAGCGTCTGCCGGTGGCGGGCCATCTTCCTCGCGGGCCTCGACCTCGACGAAGATCTCGTGCGTGGCCTTGTAGAGCAGGAACAGGCCACCGCCGAGCAGCACGAGGTCACGGCCGCTGATGCCCGTGCCCAGCACGGTGAACAGATCCTCCTTCAGGCCCATCACCCAGCTCAGCGAGAACAGCAGCAGCAGGCGTGACACCATTGCGAACCCGAGGCCGAGTCGCCGGGCGAAGTCGCGCTGCTCGGGTGGCAACCGCCCGACGAGGATGGAGATGAAGATGATGTTGTCGATGCCCAGGACGATTTCCAGGGTGGTCAACATCGCGAAGGCGATCCAGAGATTGGGGTCGAAAAGGAATTCCATGGACGGAGTCTAGGGGGCTGGATACTTCGCGTACAGTCGATTAAATTGGAGTATCACTTCCTTTAAACAGAAGTATCAATCCACGACAGTCCACGATTCGCACCCGGAGCCCGGCGCACCAACGCCCCGGACGCCACCGGACCGGCCGACTGCGCCAAAATCACACCCCCGCCCGTTCGGCCCCCCATTCCGAGAGCTGCCCATGCCCGCCTACCGTTCCAAGACCTCCACCGCCGGCCGCAACATGGCCGGTGCCCGTGCCCTGTGGCGCGCCACCGGCATGAAGGACGGCGATTTCAGCAAGCCGATCATCGCCGTCGCCAACTCCTTCACCCAGTTCGTGCCCGGCCACGTGCACCTGAAGGACCTGGGGCAGCTGGTGGCCCGCGAGATCGAAGCGGTGGGCGGCGTCGCCAAGGAGTTCAACACCATCGCGGTCGACGACGGCATCGCGATGGGCCACGACGGCATGCTGTACTCGCTGCCCAGCCGCGAGCTGATCGCCGACTCGGTCGAGTTCATGGTCAACGCCCACTGCGCGGACGCGATGGTGTGCATCTCCAACTGCGACAAGATCACCCCCGGCATGCTGATGGCCGCGATGCGCCTGAACATCCCCGTGGTCTTCGTCTCCGGCGGCCCCATGGAAGCGGGCAAGACCAAGCTGGCGAATCCCACGACGCACATCATGGAGTTCAAGAAGCTCGACCTCGTCGATGCCATGGTGATGGCCGCCGACGCCAGCATCTCGGACGAGACCGTCGCGCAGGTGGAACGCTCGGCCTGCCCTACCTGCGGTTCGTGCTCGGGCATGTTCACCGCCAACTCGATGAACTGCCTGGCCGAGGCGCTGGGTCTGGCGCTGCCGGGCAATGGCACGGTGCTGGCCACGCACGCCGACCGCGAACAGCTCTTCAAGCGCGCCGGCCGCATGGCGGTGGACCTGTGCAAACGGTATTACGAAGAGGAAGACGCCTCGGTGCTGCCGCGCTCGATGGGCTTCAAGGCCTTCGAGAACGCGATCACGCTCGACATCGCCATGGGCGGCTCGACCAACACCATCCTGCACCTGCTGGCCATCGCCCAGGAAGCCGAGATCGACTTCACGATGGCCGACATCGACCGCCTGTCGCGCGTCGTGCCGCAGCTGTGCAAGGTGGCGCCGAACACGCAGAAGTACCACATCGAGGACGTGCACCGCGCCGGCGGCATCATGGCCATCCTGGGTGAACTCGACCGCGCCGGCCGCCTGCACACCGACGTGCCGACCATCCACGCGCCGACGATGAAGGACGCGCTGGATCAGTGGGACATCGCCCGCAACCCGAGCGCCGAGGTCCAGCATTTCTACCTCGCGGGTCCGGCCGGCATCCCGACCCAGGTCGCCTTCAGCCAGAACACCCGCTGGCCGAGCCTGGACCTCGACCGCGCCGAAGGCTGCATCCGCTCCGGCGAACACGCCTTCTCGCAGGAAGGCGGCCTCGCCGTGCTGCACGGCAACATCGCGCTCGACGGCTGCGTGGTGAAGACGGCCGGCGTGGACGACGTGCTGATGGTGTTCGAAGGCTCGGCCTACGTGACCGAATCGCAGGACGAGGCAGTGGCCGACATCCTGGCTGACAAGGTCAAGGCCGGCGACATCGTGATCGTTCGCTACGAAGGTCCGAAGGGCGGCCCGGGCATGCAGGAAATGCTCTACCCGACCAGCTACATCAAGTCGAAGGGGCTGGGCAAGGCGTGCGCGCTGCTGACCGACGGCCGCTTCTCGGGTGGCACCTCGGGCCTGTCGATCGGCCACTGCTCGCCGGAAGCGGCGGCCGGTGGTGCAATCGGTCTGGTGCGCCAGGGCGACCGCATCCGCATCGACATCAAGAACCGCTCGATCAACGCGCTGCTGTCGGACGAGGAACTGGCCGTTCGCCGCGCCGAGCAGGATGCCAAGGGCTGGAAGCCGGCCCTGCCGCGTCCGCGCAAGGTCTCGGCAGCGCTGAAGGCCTATGCGCTGCTGGCCACCTCGGCGGACAAGGGCGCCGTGCGCAACCTGTCGCTGCTGGGCGACTGAGCTGAACTACAAGCACCTGTACTACTTCTGGGCCACGGCCAAGGCCGGCGGCGTGATGCGGGCCAGCGAACAGCTGCACACCACGCCGCAGACCCTGTCCACCCAGATCAAGCTGCTGGAGGACAGCCTCGGCTGCGCGCTGTTCCGCAAGCGCGGGCGCGGGCTGGAGCTGACCGACGATGGCCGGACTGCGCTCGGCTACGCCGACCAGATCTTCACGCTCGGCGCGGAGCTGGAGGCGGCGATCGGGCCGGCCCGCCGCGCCCAGACGCTGCCCGAGTTCCGCGTGGGCATCGCCGACCAGGTGCACAAGTCCATCGCCTACCGCCTGCTGGAACCCGCGCTCGACGGCCCGGCGCCGGTACGGCTGATCTGCCACGAAGGCACCCTCGCCGACCTGCTGGCACAGCTGGCCGTGCACCGGCTGGACCTGGTGATCGCCGACGAGCCGATGGGACCGAACCTGAGCGTCAAGGCCTACAGCCACCCGCTGGGCACGACGGCGATGAGCTTCTTCGCCACGTCGGCGCTGAAGGCGACGCTGCAGGGGACCTTTCCGCAGTGCCTGGACGGCGCGCCGATGCTGATCCAGGGCGCGTCCTCGGCAATGCGCCAGCGGCTGGATGGCTGGCTGGGCGAGCAGGGGCTGCGTCCGCGGCGGGTGGGTGAGTTCGCCGACGCGGCGCTGCTGAAGGCCTTCGGTGCCGAGGGCCGGGGCGTGTTCATGTCGCCGACGGTGCTGGAGGTGCAGACCTGCGCGCAGTACGGTGTCGAGGTACTGGGACGATCGCCAACGCTGGTGGAAGCCTTCTTCGCGATCTCGGTCGAGCGTCGCATCACGCATCCCTGTGTCCTGGCCATCACCGCGGCAGCGCGGGGACAGTTCCTGGCGCAGCCGGGTACGGAAATCGAAGGATTGCGTTAAAGTTTTCACATCCCATCGGACCCTCACCAGCATCGGAGGCTGCGGCCATGAACGACGTGATCATCCAGGACGACGAGCTGAACAGCTCGACGCGCATGCTGCACATCATCTACGGGCTGCACGCGCTGGGTCTGGGACTCGGGGCCTTCGGTGCGGCCACCGTGCTCGGCTCCTTCCTGTTCGGCTGGCCGTCGATCATCGCGGTGGTGCTGAGCTACATCGAGCGCAGCAAGGTCACCGGCACCTGGCTGTCCTCGCACATCGACTGGGTGATCCGCACCTTCTGGATCGCGCTGATCTGGTCACTCGTGGTGCTGGTGGTGTCGATTCCGCTGATGGCCCTGCTGGTCGGTTTCGCGACATTGCCGCTGGGCATGTTCCTGCTCGGCGTGTGGGCGATCTACCGGATCGCGCGCGGCTGGCTGCGCCTGAAGGATGGGGAGCCGATGCCGGCCGAGTGAGGCTGCGTCAGGTGGTGGGGGGCAGTCCCGCCCGCGTGATGGCCTGGGTCGGCCGGTACGGCAACTCCAGCCGGTAGGCCAGCGCGATGAACAGGCTCTGCGCCAGACCCATGGTCGCCGTCAGCGAACGGAAGCCGAAGGTGGCGCTGTCCTGCACGATAAGGGCGACTTCGGCCTCGCGGGCCAGCGGGCTCATGCGGCTGTCGGTGATGGCGATGAGCCGCGCGCCGCGCTGCACCGCCTGCTGCGCGACGGTCACCGTCTCTTCGGCATAGGGCGCGAACGAGATCGCGAGGAGCACATCCCCGGTGCGCACCGAGCGCATCTGGCCCTCGTGCATGCTGCCCATCGCGGTGACCAGGCCGATGCGCTTGTCGGTGTGCTGCAGCGCGTAGTCCAGATAGACCGCGATCGGAAACGAGCGCCGTGAGCCGGCGATCCAGATGGCCTGCGTCTCGGCCAGCAGGTCGACCGCCTGCCCGAAGGCGGTCTCGTCCAGCGTGTTCTGCAGCTCCTGCATCCCGGCCAGACTGCCACCGAGGAACTCGTGCGCGATCTGCGCGGCGTTCAGGTTGGGCGCGCCGGACTCGATCACGTCGCGGATGCGGGCGCTGTAGTTGCGGCCCGGGGCGATCTGCTGCGACAGGCCGTCGCGGAAGACGCGCTGCAGCTCGGTGAAGCCGGTGAAACCGAAGTGCTTGGCGAAGCGCACGACTGCCGAGGGCTGCACGCCGCAATGCGCCGCGACGTCCTGGATGCCCTCCAGTCCGAGGTGGTCGCGGTGCTGCTCGACGTAGCGGCCGATCAGCTTGAGCTGGCGGCTGAGCGACTCGTAGTCGTCGGAAATGCGCTTGAGCAGCAGATCGACAGTCATCCTGGGGGCATTGGCGTTCATCGGCAGCCATTCTAGGCAGACCAGGGGCCCGCGAGCGTGCGGGTATCCATGGGCACCGCTTGCAGAGCACCCACCGCCTCGGCGGTGAAATTGTCTCCCTCGGATTGGTGGGACTACGGGTAGTCGAGCATCCGCAAGACAAATATATTTGTTCAAATATACTTAAGCAGTTCGTAATCCGCTGGCCGAATCCTCAAGTCGGCTCAAAAAACCCACGGAGACTCCATGTCCAGATTCCTTTTGACCGCCGTGTCGACCCTGCTGCTGGCCGCCGGTTTTGCTGGCTGCAGCAGCACGCCTCCGGCCACACCCGCCCCGGTCGCTGCGCTCGCCGCCGCCACGCCGCGTGAACCCGCACCAGCGCCCGCCCCGGCCGCACCACCAGCCGCCGCGCCCATGAAGCAGGCGCTCGCCGCGCATCTGGACCCGGAAAGCCTGATCTCCCGGGAGCGCAGCCTCTTTTTCGATTTCGACAGCTACACCGTCCGCAGCGAATATCGTTCGATGCTGAGCAACCACGCGAGCTACCTTGGTTCGGCACCGAGCCTGGCGATCCGCATCGAGGGCAACAGCGACGAACGGGGTGGCGCCGAATACAACCTTGCGCTGGGCCAGAAACGCGCGGAAGCGGTGCGCCGATCGCTCAAGTTGCTGGGCGTCAAGGAATCCCAGATGGAGGCCACCAGCTGGGGCAAGGAACGTCCGCGCGCGACTGGGCACAACGAGGCGGCCTGGTCACAGAACCGGCGCGTCGATCTGGTCTACCCCAAGTGAGGTGACGTGACGGGCCATGCACCGCATCGCGGGCAGGTCGCTGCGGCGCTGCTGCGTTTCACTGGCCGAGCGGGATGTTGGCCGCCTGCTCGCTCACAGCCAGTACGCCCATGAGCTGTGCCAGGTCGGCTTCCAGCCGATCCAGCGTCGCGGCATCCAGCCGGGCCAAGGCCTGCGGCAGGACGCCGTTGAACGGCCCAGGTGCACGCTGCAGGATCTCGTGCCCGGCGGGCAGCATGGAGAGTTGCACGGCGCGCCGGTCAGGGCCATCGCGCCCCACGGCGATCAGGCCCCGTTCGGTCAGCACCCGGACCAGATTGCTGGCCGTGGACTGGTGGACATCCATGGCACGCGCCAGGTCGTTGACCCCGACACCATCGCGCGCCTGGATGACGCTCAGGGCCCACAGCTGGGCGCCTCCCAGGCCAGCCTGCCGTTCGACCTGCTGAAAATGGGTCTTGACGGCATTGAATACCTGCCGGAACTGGCGCAGCACCCGCGCCGCTGCGAGGTCATTTTCCAGCGTGTGACCGCCACCACTCTCGGCCGTATCCGGGGCACCATCGGGGTCGAGCGTCTTCGCAGACGGGGTTCGTTTTGCCATCTGACCATCATAGAAGACAAGGGTACCGGCCCCGTTGACAGGAGTCCCCATGATTGAACTGGGCAGTACGCCCCCGGAACTGGCCTGGCCGCTGGCACTCATGCTGGCCTGGGTTGCCGGCGAGGTCATCCACCGCCGGATCCAGCTGCCGCGCATCAGCATGTACGCGATCGTCGGTTTCGCGCTCGCCCCCACGCAACTGGGACTGCTGCCACCGGCTGCGCAGGGCAGCGTGCTGTTCCTGGCCAATGTCTCGCTCGGCTTGATCCTGTTCGAGGCGGGACACCGGTTCAACCTGCGGTGGATGCGCGTGAATGCCTGGTTGGCGGTCAGCAGCGCGACCGAGGCCGGCCTGGCCTTCGTGCTGGTGTACGGGGTGGCAGTCGCCTTCGGCACCGCGGGCACCGCCGCGCTGCTGCTCGCGGCACTGTCGATGGCCACCTCGCCGGCGACCATCCTGCGGGTCGTCAACGAGCAGCGTTCCTCCGGCCAGGTCACCGAGCGCATCCTGCACCTGTCGGTGATGAACTGCGTGCTCGCCGTGTTCGTCTTCAAGATCGTCGTGGGCATGACGGTGTTCCGCACCTCGGGCCGCCTGGGCGAGGCGATCTACAGCAGCCTGTTCGTGCTGGCCGCTTCCGCCGCGCTGGGTGCCGTGTTCGGCCTGCTCATGCCGGCCCTGCTCCGCAGGTTCCACCGCACCCGCCAGGACAGCACGCTGGCGTTCACCCTCGCCGTCATCTTGCTCGTCTCGATCGCGCACGGGCTGAAGCAGTCGCCGGTGCTGGCCACCCTCACCTTCGGACTGCTGGCGCGCCACCGCCGCATCAGCATGGGGCCGTCCGAGCGGGGATTCGGAGCACTCGGCGACCTGATGTCCCTGCTGCTGTTCGTGTTCGTCGCCTCGACCCTGGAACGGGACAAGGTGCTCGCCGGCGCGCTGCTGGGGTTGGCGCTGATCGGTATCCGCCTGGTGGCCAAGGTCGTGGGTGTCTCGATCTACTCGCGTGTCAGCGGCATCTCCTGGCGCAAGGGCTTGTTGACCGGTCTGGCGCTGACGCCGATCTCCGCCTTCGTGATCCTGGTGCTGGAGCAGACGCGCCACATCGGCATCGACCTGGTCGATCAGCTCTCGCCGCTGGCGGCGGCCGCGCTGACGCTGGAGATCATCGGCCCCGTCGTGACGCTCTACGCCCTGCGCTGGGCCCATGAAACCCAGGATTCGGAGGGCCACTGACATGCCGCTGGAACCATTCAAGACCTCCGGCTCGTTGAGCATGGGCGTCGAACTCGAACTGCAACTGGTCAGCCTGAGCGATCTGGACCTGACTTCGGCCAGCACCGACCTGCTGGAGTTGCTGCACAGGCGCCCCTTCCCCGGGATGCTCACGCCCGAGATCACGCAGAGCATGATCGAGGTGGCCACCGACGTGCAGACCAGCCACGCCGGCGTGCTGGCCCAGTTGCGCACGATCCGCGACACCCTGGTGGACGCGGCCGATCGTCTGAACATCGGCATCTGCGGCGGCGGCACCCACCCCTTTCAGGACTGGTCGGACCAGAAGATCTTCAGCAAGCCGCGCTTCAAGGAAGTCTCCGCGCTCTACGGCTACCTGGCCAAGCAGTTCACCATCTTCGGCCAGCACATCCACATCGGCTGCACCAGTGGCGACGAGGCGCTGTACCTGCTGCACGCCCTGAACCGCTACGTGCCGCACTTCATCGCCCTGGCCGCGTCATCCCCCTTCGTGCAGGGCAAGGACACGCTGTTCAACTCGGCCCGGCTGAACTCGGTGTTCGCTTTTCCACTGAGCGGCCGCGCACCGTTCATGCTGCGCTGGTCCGATTTCGAGGACCAGTATTTCGCGAAGATGGCGCACACCGGCGTCGTCAAGTCGATGAAGGATTTCTACTGGGACATCCGCCCCAAGCCCGAGTACGGCACGATCGAGCTGCGCGTGTGCGACACGCCGCTGACGGTGGAGCGGGCCGCCGCGCTGGCCTGCTACCTGCAGGCGCTGTGCCGGCACCTGCTGGCCCATGGCGACGAGGCCCCGGCAGAGGACGACTACCTCGTCTACAACTACAACCGGTTCCAGGCCTGTCGCTTCGGGCTGGATGGGTCGCTCATCCACCCCAAGACCTATGCGCCGATGTCGGTGCGCGAGGACATCCAGTCCACCCTGCGACGGCTCCAGCCGGACGCCGATGCGCTGGACTGCGTTCCGGCACTCGCACACCTCTACCGGGCCACCCACGAAGGCAGTGACGCGAGCCGGCTGCGCCGGGCCTACGAGGAACGGGGGAGCGTCGAGGGCATGGTCGACGCGGCCTTGCAGCGCTTCCGCGAGGGCTGAACTGAACGCTGAACGCGCACGCGCGAGGCGGCGGAGTGCGGCGTGTTCCAACTCTCGGCCCATTGCAATGTCCTTACGCCATCCGCTTGTTCGCATCACGATTACCCCCACCCTGCTACTGACCGCGTGGGGCGCCCAGGCCTCCAGCACCACACCACTGGGAATACAAGGGCCAGCACGACCCTGCGCACTGGGCCCACCTGGACACGGCCTTCGAGGGCTGCTCGGCCAGCAAACGCCAGAGCCCCGTTGACATCAGGGCAACCGAGAAGGTCGCGTTGCCCGCGCTGGACTTCGGCGACAGCCCGACCAAGAGTGCGACGGTCAACAACGGCCACACCATCCAGGTCAACCTGCCGGCCGGCAACAGCCTGCCAGTGGGCGATCAGCGCTACGAGCTGCTGCAGTTCCACTCCCACACGCCCAGCGAGGAAGTACTGAACGGCACGCGCAAGCCGGTGTTGTGGTCAAAGAATCGCTCTGAGGGGATCCTTGCCAGGGCGCATCAATTTGGAAATTCATTTCCAAGTAAATACACCTAGGGAATTTTGTTTTCGAGTTCGATAGACTCGATACCAACCTTGGCACCCCTGCGCCCAGGCCCTCCACGGGCCGGCCACCTCCCCGATGAGCACCTTGAATTTCCCCTCCGGTCGCCCGATCGACCTGGCCTGCCTGGGCCGGGTCGCGGTCGATTTCTACGCGCAGCAGTTCGGCAGCCGCCTGGAGGATGCCCGCAGCATGGCGATGTACCTCGGCGGCTCGTCGGGCAACCTGGCCTTCGGCGTGGCGCGACTGGGCCTGCGCAGCGCGATGATTTCCCGCGTCGGCAACGAGCAGATGGGCCACTTCCTGCGCGAGACGCTGCAGCGCGAAGGCTGCGACGTCAGCCAGCTGCAGACCGACCCCGAGCGCCTCACCGCCCTGGTGCTGCTCGGCCTGAAGGACCGCGACACCTTCCCGCTGCTGTTCGTGCGCGAGAACTGCGCCGACATGGCGATCCGCGCGGACGAGATTTCCGAGGACTTCATCAAGGGCTGCCGCGCGCTGGCCATCACCGGCACGCACCTGTCCACGCCCACCACCCGCGAAGCCGCCCTCACCGCGCTGACCTTCGCCAGGCGGCATGGCGCGATGTGCGTGCTCGACATCGACTACCGGCCGGTGCTGTGGGGCCTGACCTCGCGCGGCGCGGGCGAAAACCGCTTCGTGGACAACGCCAACGTGACGCGCCAGCTCCAGCAGGTGCTCGGCGAGTTCGACCTGCTGGTCGGCACCGAGGAGGAGTTCTTCATCGCGGGCGGGCACCCGGACGACCTGATGGCCTCGCTGCGTGCGGTGCGCGAGGTGTCCAGGGCCAAGCTGGTGGTCAAACGCGGCGCGGCGGGCTGCTGCGTCATCGAGGGTGACATTCCCGCGGCGATCGAGGACGCGCCGACCTTCCGTGGCGAGCGGGTCGAGGTGCTGAACGTGCTGGGCGCGGGCGACGCCTTCCTGTCGGGCCTGATGACCGGACTGCTGCAGGGCAAGGACTGGGCCGAATCGACGCGCATCGCCAACGCCTGCGGCGCGATCGTCGTCTCGCGCCACGCCTGCTCGGCCGCGATGCCGACGCCCGCCGAACTGGAACACTGGTTCAGCGGCAGCCGCAATCCCAAGGTGGACGCCGATGCGCAGCTCGCCCACCTGCACCGCGTCACCGCCCCCGCGCGTCCGGTGTGGAGCGAACTCTGCGTGATGGCCTTCGACCACCGCAGCCAGTTCTACGACCTCGCCCGTGAAGCTGGCGCCGAGGAATGCCGCATCCCCGCACTCAAGCAACTGCTGGTGCGCGCCGCCGAGCAGGTCGAGCGCAGCCACCAGTTGCAGGGCCATGTCGGCGTGCTGATCGACGGCGGCGACTACGGCCGCGACGCGCTGGCGAGTGCCACGGGCCGCGGCTGGTGGGTCGGGCGGCCGGTGGAGCTGCCGGGCTCGCGCCCGCTGCGCTTCGACGGCACGCGCTCGGTCGGCACCGCGCTGGTCCACTGGCCGACCGAGCAGGTCGTCAAGTGCCTCGTCCACTACCACCCGGACGACGACACCGCGCTGCGGCTGGAGCAGGAGCAGCGCGTGCTCGAACTCTGGGAAGCCACCCGCGAGAGCGGCAACGAGCTGCTGCTGGAGATCATCCCGCCCAAGGCCATGACGCCGGCCGGCACCGAAGACGCGGCCGTACTGCGCGCAGTCAAGCGCTTCTACAACCTGGGCGTGAAACCCGAGTGGTGGAAGCTGGCCCCGATGAGCGCCGAGGGCTGGACGCAGCTCGCCGCGCTGGTCGCCGAGCGCGATCCGCACTGCCGCGGCGCGGTGATCCTGGGCCTGAACCAGCCGCTGCAGTACCTCGCCGACAGCTTCGTCCACGCCACCAATCCCATCGTCAAGGGCTTCATGGTCGGCCGCACGCTGTGGGTCGAGGCTTCGCAGCAGTGGCTGCGCGGCGAGATCGAAGACACCGCCGTCATCGACACTGTGGCCCGGAATTTCGCCACCCTCGTGGACGCCTGGAAACGCCGCAAGGCCGCCTGAACGAACCCCCTTCCACCCCATGCACAACACCATCCGACTCACCGTCAGCCAGGCGCTGGTGCGCTACCTGGCCGCGCTGCGCGTGGAATTAACCCACGTCGATGGCTCCACCGAGGTCGTCCCCTACGTTGGCGGCGCCTTCGCGATCTTCGGCCACGGCAACGTGACCGGCCTGGGCGAATCGCTCCACCAGGTGCGCGACCAGTTGCCCACATACCGCGCCCACAGCGAGCAAGGCATGGCCAACGCGGCGATTGCCTACGCCAAGGCGAACTTCCGCCAGCGCATCATGGCCGTCACCTCCAGCATCGGCCCCGGCGCCACCAACATGGTGACCTCGGCGGCGCTGGCGCATGTCGGGCGGCTGCCGGTGCTGCTGCTGCCCGGCGACGTCTTCGTCACGCGCCTGCCGGATCCGGTGCTGCAGCAGGTCGAGGACTTCGAGCAGGGCGATGTCAGCGCCAACGACTGCTTCCGCCCGGTGACCCGCTATTTCGACCGCATCACGCGGCCCGAGCAGTTGCTCGTCGCGCTGCCGCGGGCGATCCAGGTACTGACCGATCCGGCGCAGTGCGGCCCCGTGTGCCTGGCGCTGCCGCAGGACGTGCAGACCTTCGCCTTCGACTGGCCGGCTGACTTCTTCGAGCCGCCCGTGATCCGCTTCCGCCGCCCGCCGGCGGAGCAGCGTGAACTGGACGACGCCGTCGCGCTGCTGCAATCGGCCAGGAAGCCGATGCTGGTGGCCGGCGGCGGCGTGCTCTACAGCCAGGCGTGGGCCGCGCTACGCGACTTCGCGGACGCGCACGGCATCCCGGTCGTCGAGTCGCAGGCTGGCAAGGGCAGCATGGCCTGGGACCACCCGCTCAACCTCGGCGCGATCGGCGTGACCGGCTCGCCCGCGGCGAACGCTGCAGCCGCCGAGTGCGACGTAGTCTTCGCCGTCGGCACGCGGCTGCAGGACTTCACCACCGGCTCGCACGCGCTGTTCAGCCACGCGAAGCTGCTGAGCCTGAACGTGCAGCCCTTCGATGCCGGCAAGAAGCGCGGACAGGCGCTGGTCGCCGATGCACGGACGGGCCTCGCGCAGCTGTCCGCCGCGCTGGGCGACTGGCGCGCCGACGAGGCCTGGACCGCCGCCAGCCGTGACCGCGCCACCGCGTGGGTCACCCGCGTGAACGAGCTGACGCTGAACATCCCGACCGACACCCTGCCCTACGACGCCGAGGTGATCGGCGCAGTGCGCGAGTCGGCCTCGGACATCGGGCTGGACAGCGGCACGAACGACCTCGTGGTCTGCGCGGCCGGCACGCTGCCCGCGGAGCTGCACAAGCTCTGGCGCAGCGGCCTGCCCGGCAACTACCACATGGACTACGCCTACTCGACCATGGGCTACGAGGTCGCGGGAGGCCTGGGCGCCAAGCTGGCGCGGCCCGAGCGCGAGGTCTTCGTGATCGTCGGCGATGGCTCCTACATGATGCTCAACGCCGAACTCGCCACCTCGGTGATGCTCGGCAAGAAGATCATCGTCGTCCTGCTCGACAACCGCGGCTACGGCTGCATCGAGCGGCTGCAGGTCAACTCGGGCGGCGCGAGCTTCAACAACATGCTCGACGACTGCATCCCCGACGGCGGCCAGCCCTCGGCGATCGACTTCGCGATGCACGGCCGCGCGATGGGCGCCGACGCGGTGCACGTCCGGGACATCGCCGAACTGCGCCACGAACTGGCCCGCGCCCGCCTGGCCACGAAGTCGCAACTGCTCGTCATCGACACCACCCACCGCCGCACCACCGACGACGGCGGCGCGTGGTGGGAAGTGGCGCTGCCCGAGGTGTCGCCGCGCCCAGAGGCGCTGGCCGCGCAGGCCCGCTACGTCGAAGCCAAGAAGAAACAATTCCACTGAACCTGACCCACTGGAACCACCATGACCTGGAACGTCCGCATCGGCATCAACCCCATCTCCTGGATGAACGATGACCTGCCCGCCCTCGGCGGCGAAACGCCGCTGGAAACTGCCCTGTCCGAAGGCGCCGAGATCGGCTACGAAGGCTTCGAACTCGGCAACAAGTTCCCCAAGGACGGCCCCGGCCTGAAGGCCAAGCTCGACGAGTTCGGCGTGGCCTGCGTCTCGGGCTGGTACTCGGGCTTCCTGGCCGAGGCCACGGTTGAGGCCGAGATGGCCCGCTGCGTCGCCCACATGGAGAAGCTGCAATACAACGGCGTGGACGTCGTCGTCTACGGCGAGTGCGCCGGCACCGTGCAGGGCCAGATCGACACGCCCGTGAGCAAGCGCCCGACCTTCCGCGACGCAGCCGCCTGGCAAGCCTACGCCGAGCGCATGAACGCCTTCGGCCAGCACCTGATCGACACCTACGGCATCCGGCTGGCCTACCACCACCACATGGGCGCGTATGTGGAGTCGCCCGCCGACATCGACCAGCTCATGGCGCTGACCGATCCGGCCAAGGTCTTCCTGCTGTACGACACCGGCCACGCCTACTTTGGCGGCGCCACCGATCCGCTGGTGCCGCTGAAGAAGCACCTGAGCCGCGTGGTCCACGTGCATTGCAAGGACGTGCGCCCTGCCGTCATCGCGCAGGCGCGCAACGACGGCTGGAGCTTCCTGAACGGCGTCCTCAACGGCACGTTCACGGTGCCTGGCGACGGCGTGATCGACTACGACGCCGTGCTGACCACGCTGAAGGACGCCGGCTACGAAGGCTGGCTGGTGGTCGAGGCAGAGCAGGATCCCGCCTTGGCGCCCAGCTACGCCTACGCCAAGAAGGGCCACGACACGCTGCGGGCCATCGTCAACCGCCTGGGGACCTGAACCATGAGCCTCCTCGTCAAGGCCGCTGCCGGCCGCGAAATCTGCGAGATCACCCCGGAGCGGGCCGGCTGGATGCACGTCGGCTTCCGCGCGCTGCGGCTGGCGGCGGGGGACCATGAAACGCTCGACACGGGCGCGCGCGAGCTGTGTCTGGTCGTGCTGACGGGCACCGTCGATGTGCAGGTCGGTGACACCGTGTACGCGGGGCTGGGTTCGCGCGACGTACGTATTCAGCCCCCCGGCATTGACAACATCGTCAAGCCGGTGAAGCCCGGGTAGCGCGCGGAGCGAGCAAGGCTGAGAGTGCACGGATGGACCAACCCGAAGCCCCAGACCGCAAGGCTGCCGCAGTGCAGGACAAGC